>JBEGUX010000223.1:0-3159 GCA_041178685.1 Bacteroidota bacterium | reverse complement strand
ATGGGGAATTTTGGGCGCTACTGTTTTATCCTTGTTGCTGAGTTGGGGAAGGAATTTCATGGGCTTTACCAACTTCTTTTTGGATAATGTTCCCGGCTATGATAAGTTCCGTGCTGTTGCTATGATTTTAGTAATAGCGGAATTTACACTTCCGCTTCTTGCTGTATTAGCTTTAAATAAAATGATAACAGAGTCCAATTTTTTCGCAAAGTATGGTAAGCGATTTTATTATGCTGCTGGACTTGTGCTTGGACTAACGTTGTTGATCACCGTTTCGCCGGGAGCCTTAACCGATTTTTATACACAGGATGAATACGATCAGGTGGCAGCATCTGTGAAGCAGCAGAATCTGGGACAAGAGGTGCTCGATAATTTTATGGGAAATGTTGCCGCTGCACGCGAAGCAATTGTAAAGCAGGACGCTAAACGTACGTTGCTTTTTCTATTGTTAGCTTGTGGATTGCTTTGGTCGTTCATTCGCTACCGTTATGATAACAGGATATTTATTTTTAGTCTACTGTTTTTGATTCTGATCGATCTCGGTACTGTAAATGCACGTTATCTGGAGTCGAGTGATTTCGTACGTAAGTCGGTGAACGATGAGCCTTTCCCAATAACTGTTGCCGACCAGGCTTTGTTGCAAGACACGTCCAGCTATCGTGTTTTGAATTTGGCTGTCAATACTTTTAACGATGCCAGCACTGCCTACCGACATCAGTCGATAGGTGGATACCATGGTGCAAAAATGAAACGCTATCAGGAGCTAATCGAAAATTGTATTTCCGGTGAAATCGCAACGCTTCGTGCGGCGATGCAGAATTCTTCTGACCCTTCTTTTATGCAAACGATGACCAATCAGCCTGTGTTAAATATGCTGAATGCAAAATACATTGTGTATAATCCGGATGCTCCACCATTCACCAACTTTGGTTCGCTCGGCAATGCATGGTTTGTTCCCGATTATAAAATTGTAGCTAACTCTGACGAAGAAATAGCAGCGGTGAAGAGCTTTAATCCATCCGCTCTTATGCTTGTCGACAAGCGATACCAGCAGCAATTGAATGGATATCGTTTTGTAGCAGATTCGACAGCTTCGATTGTGCAGCGTCAATATCTTCCTAATCATCTTACGTATGAATTTAATTCATCGGCTGAGCGATTGGTAGTGTTTTCTGAGATTTACTACGACAAAGGGTGGAAAGCATACATTGATGGCAAGCAAGTAGACCATTTCCGTACTAACTATGTGTTACGAGGAATGAGAGTTCCTGCCGGTAAGCATACGATGGAGTTTAAGTTTGAGCCTGAGGTGATTAATGTAGGAGAGAAGATTGCAATGGCAAGCTCTGCATTGCTTTTGCTGATGGTGGTTGGTGTTGGTTTTGCCGAGTGGAAAAAATCACGTTCGAAAGCGTAAGACCGCGTATAGTTATAAGAATAGTTCGACT
This sequence comes from Bacteroidota bacterium, assembly GCA_041178685.1. Taxonomy (GTDB): domain Bacteria; phylum Bacteroidota; class Bacteroidia; order AKYH767-A; family 2013-40CM-41-45; genus Pollutiaquabacter. The sequence continues at coordinate 1,711 of JBEGUX010000223.1, read as the reverse complement.
CAATTTTTGTAGTGAAGAAAATCCTGTTTATCACCTATTATTGGCCGCCAAGTGGCGGGGCAGGAGTACAGCGTTCACTTAAATTCGTAAAAAATCTTCCTCAATTTGGTTTTCAGCCAATTATATTAACAGTTGATCCCGATAAAGCAACTTATCCGGTATTGGATGAAAGTCTGACCAATGAAGTTGCTGCGGGAACTCTAGTTGTACGAACAGATTCTTTCGAGCCTTTACGACTTCTTAAAAAGTTTTCGGGCGGTAAAGTGAAAATACCTTATGGCGGTTTTACCAATCAACGCAAAGAGAAATTATCGCAGCGTATTCTTCGTTTCATTCGTGGTAATTTTTTTCTGCCTGATGCAAGAGTAGGTTGGGTTAAGTATGCTACACGAGAGGCCGCTGTATTGATTCGGAAATATGCGATAGATACAATTGTAATTTCATCGCCTCCACACAGCTCGCAACTAATCGGACTTGCACTGAAACGTCAATTTCCCTCAATACGATGGGTGGCTGATTTGCGTGATCCATGGACAGATATTTATTACTACGATGAAATGTTGCATATGCCATTTGCCAAACGCGTTGATCAGCGATATGAGCACGAAGTGCTTTCCACTTGTGACGCAGGCGTAGTGGTTAGTGATGCTATTCAACAGCTTTTTGCCGGTAAATTAGCAGACAGTGCTTCGGGGAAATTTTATGTGCTTCCCAATGGATTTGATCCGGATGATTTTACTGGAGCAATTGTTCCTCCTAAAGATGTTTTTCGGATAACCTACGTTGGTACAATCGCCGATTCTTACAAGCCGGATGTTTTCTTTGAAGCGTTAGGTCGTTTGAGAAAAAAGTATCCACAATTGCCGTTGCAACTTCGAATGGTAGGGAGTCCGGCCAGTAACATTCCAATTTTACTTGAAAAGTATAATCTCCATGATGCTGCCGACTTTCTTCCACTAGTCAGTCATGCCGAAGCTATTCGTTTTATGCGCGAATCCTCGCTATTGTTATTGCTGATCCCGGATACGTTGCATGCAAAGGGAATTCTTACCGGCAAACTATTTGAATATTTGGGTGCTGGTGTTCCAATAGTGGGTGTTGGTCCTGCTGATGGTGATGCTGCTAAGATAATTTCAAGTTCGGAAACAGGTCGGCTTTTTTCCCGCGATGATGTTGATGGTTTGTTTTCGTTTTTGGAAAATGCGTATTTGAAATGGAAAGAAAACTCCGACCTTCGTCACGGTAAAAATGTTTCTCGCTTCGATAGATCTTCGCAGGCGAAACAACTTGCAGCCATTCTTAACGAATTAAAATAACTATAACCGTGTGTGGAATAGCCGGATTTATTGATACGAAACTTTCGGAGACGGAAGCAGAACGTATCGTCGGTGATATGCTACAAGCTATTTCCCACCGTGGGCCGGATGCTCGCGATACGTGGAAGTCGATGCCGGTAGTGCTTGGGCATAATCGTCTAAGCATTCTTGATTTGAGTGCGGATGGAACTCAGCCCATGCACGGATTTGGTTCTGTAATCATTTTTAACGGCGAGGTTTATAATTATTTGGAGATCCGTAAGGAGCTTGAGCAATTGGGCGATCGGTTCAGAACAAAAACAGATACCGAAGTGGTACTGGCCGCTTATCGACGTTTTGGTAAAGATTGTGTCAATCGTTTCGTAGGAATGTGGGCTTTTGCTTTGTGGGATATT
>JBEGUX010000222.1:0-2726 GCA_041178685.1 Bacteroidota bacterium | reverse complement strand
ATTCTCCTCAGCTTGCTCAGGCAAATCGGCAGGTGGATTTAACTTTTGGGCTGTTTGTGCTGCCAATGATGGTGATTCACTACGACCACCAATCAACACTGATTTGGGAATTACTGTAGCAGAAAAAATTAGCTGGTCTTTTTTAACTACAATCTCAGCATCACCGGCACCATCGGTGACATCCAGTTGCGTTGAATCATTTTCCGTATTCAATGCCGAGTCGACTGTATCGGCGGCAAGATTTTTATCCGTGACAGTGGAATCCTCGAACAAAAGAGTGGCTGACTTTTCTTTTTGCTTTCCGGATTGTTTTTCACTTTCATCAGATTTGCCTTTTCCGGTAAACCATTTAAAGGTAATGACAGGCTTTTTAATGACACGATCATTCCCAACATAGTTGAAAAGCAGAATTCCTCCGGCAATAATTGCCATGAAGACGAGAATCATTCTCAAACCAAACGGCAGTACCGGCTTTTTATAATTTATTTCTTCAATCAGCTCAGCTTTAATTTCCTCATCGGCAGCAAAACGTACGCCTTCAATCAGCAGATTACGAAAAGCAACCGTTTCACGAAAGGTAACATCTGCAGCAAGTCGATCCATAAACTCCTGTAGCTCTACTCCGGTGAGTGATCCATTCACGTACCGGTCAATCAGGCGGTTCTGCTTATCAATTAGTTGTTGATCCATCAGGCTATTGATAAGCGGGCTTTAACAAGCGTTTCCAACTGTTGCATAGCCTTGTTGACTTCCACCTCAGCGATGACAGGATTTCCAAAATCAAACCGGGCTGCAATTTCTTCGAAATTCATGCGGTCAGCGTAATAAGCAGAAAGGATTTGCCGGCTTTGATCTTCCAGAATACTATAGCAAGCGGCAACACGTTGCATTTGTTTTTCATGCTCCTGTTCTTTGTCATTGAGGGAACGCATCAACTTATGGTCTTTAAGTTGAGTTCTCAAGACAGTAGAAAGATAAGTGCCCGGCTGCAATTGTTCCGGGACATTTTTATGTTGCACGTCCCGCATCAATCGTATCAGAGCATCAGAAAAAAGTGAAGGCGTATCTGCGTCCCGAATACCCTTGGTTCGAAGCCAGCGACGGGATGATTGAAAAAAACGATCCGAGAGATAAAACAAAACCTCAGCAGAACCGTTCTTCAATCCACGAAGAATTTCTTTATCGGAAAACCTAGCCATAAAAGCGACCGAAAGGTAATTCAAAAATTAACCTGCATTTAGTGGGCGTACCATAATTAGTGAACAGACCTACTGACATTTTGATCGAAATCCTGTCAACCAGCGACGATGTGTCAGCAGGAAATTAACAAAATTTAACCCAAACCTAACCAATATTAACCCCCGGTTTCACATTCTATTCATTCCACCGAAATGATTTTTGTCGGCATAATTCTTGAGGAGATAAATCAGATAAAATACGTCTATGAGAAAATCTTTGAGCTTACTTGTACTAGCGCTACTTAGCGGGGTTACCGGAGCCTTTGTCGTTAAACAAACAGAACCAACTCGCTCCATTTCCGCTTCGCAACAAGCTTCAATGCCTGTGAACAGGACATTTACGGCCGCCAATAACTCAACAACTGGTTACCCCGATTTCACTTATGCCGCAGAACAAACAGTTCACGGTGTAGTTCACGTAAAAACTTATTACGCCAGTAGGATGAATTCCTTTGATCCTTTTAGTCTTTGGGGCAGACCGATGAATCCACAGCAACAGGAGTCGAGCGGTTCAGGTGTAATCATTACTGATGATGGATTTATCATCACTAATAATCATGTGGTTGAAAACGCAGAAAAAGTTGAAGTGACCTTGAATGATAACCGTAATTTTCCGGCCAAAGTAATTGGTACTGATCCCAGCACAGATCTTGCCTTGTTAAAAATTGAAGAGACCAAACTACCATTTATCCCCTATGGAAACTCTGATGATCTTAAAGTGGGCGAATGGGTATTGGCAGTAGGAAATCCGTTTAACCTCACCTCTACTGTAACCGCAGGAATTGTTAGTGCAAAAGGAAGAAACATTGGTATCCTTCCGGACCAATTCAAAATAGAATCGTTCATACAAACAGATGCCGCCGTCAATCCCGGCAACAGCGGTGGCGCACTGGTAAACACACGCGGCGAACTTATCGGCATTAACTCGGCAATAGCTTCCAACACCGGCTCCTATACAGGATATTCGTTTGCAATTCCTTCTAACCTCGTCCGAAAAGTGATTGACGACCTCGCAGAGTTTGGAAATGTACAACGCGGTTTCATTGGTGTAAGCATCCGGGATATGGATGCTAAACTGGCCGAAGAGAAAGGACTAAAAGTTACTCAAGGTGTATATGTCTCCGGACTAACGGAAGGCGGAGCAGCTGCCAGTGCAGGAATAACTGAAGGAGATATTATTGTCAGGGTTGGTGAGGTGGCGGTTAATTCAACGCCTCAGTTGCAAGAACAAATCGGACGATTCCGTCCAGGCGATAAAGTCAATCTGACTGTCATTCGAAATGGGAAAGAACAACCGTTCATTTTAACCTTACGAAACCGTGAGGGAGAAACCAATTTGGTTAAAAATGAAGGACCGTTCAATTTGCTGGGTGCCACTTTTGAAAATGCGGGAAAAGAAGAAAAGCAGCGACTTGGACTTCAAGGCGGCGTCAAGGTGACGAAATTGACCTCGGGCAAGCTTTTGACTTCCGGGGTGCGGGAAGGATT
>JBEGUX010000221.1:0-2975 GCA_041178685.1 Bacteroidota bacterium | reverse complement strand
GTATGCTCCACAACAACCTTGATCCGGAAGTTGCTGAGCGTCCGGAGGATCTCGTTGTATACGGAGGTCGCGGTAAGGCGGCTCGTAACGTAGATGCATTTCACCTGATTGTGAAAGCGCTGAAAGATCTGAACGAAGACGAAACATTGCTGGTGCAGAGCGGAAAGCCGGTTGGTATTCTTCCAACTCACAAGGACGCGCCACGTGTAATCATTTCTAATTCTCAGCTTGTCCCTAACTGGGCAAACTGGGAATCTTTCGATGAGCTGGAGCGCAAAGGTTTGATTATGTACGGACAAATGACTGCCGGTTCCTGGATCTATATTGGTTCTCAGGGAATTGTTCAGGGGACATACGAAACATTCAACGCTGTTGCCGAAAAACATTTTGGTGGATCGCTGAAAGGAAAACTTTGTGTGACTGCCGGTCTCGGTGGAATGGGTGGCGCTCAACCACTCGCTATCACTATGGCTGAAGGTGTTTGTCTGGCGGCAGAAGTGGAGCAATGGCGTGCAGAGAAGCGTGTCGAAACACGCTACCTCGATTATATCGAAACTGATTTGGATACTGCTATCGATCGTGCACTAGAGTTCAAGGCCAAAGGTGAAAACAAATCTATTGGTGTCATTTGCACAGCTGTAAAAATGTTACGTCGTCTCAAAGAGCGCGGTATTGTGCCTGATGTACTCACCGATCAAACTTCTGCACACGATCCATTGGTTGGATATTTGCCGGAAGGATTATCGAATGAAGAAGCAGAAGTGCTGCGCGAAACCAATCCTGCCGACTACATTGATCGTAGTTATGCTTCAATGGTAGAGCACGTTCAGCTCATGCTCGACTTGCAGAAGATGGGTGCCGTCACGTTCGATTATGGAAATAATTTACGTGGTCGCGCTTTGGAGCGTGGCGTAAAAAATGCCTTCGATTTTCCGGGATTCGTTCCGGCTTATATCCGTCCATTGTTCTGCGAAGGAAAAGGCCCGTTCCGATGGGCGGCACTTTCCGGAGATCCGGAAGATATCCGTGTTACCGATGAAGCGATTCTGAATTTATTTCCCGAAAATAAATCATTGCAACGCTGGATGAAGATGGCGCAAGAGCGCATCGCTTTCCAGGGACTGCCTTCACGTATTTGCTGGATTGGCATGGGCGATCGTGAAAAGGCTGGTTTGCTTTTTAACGAATTGGTGCGTAGCGGAAAAGTGAAAGCACCGATTGTTATCGGTCGTGATCACCTGGATACCGGTTCTGTAGCATCTCCCAACCGCGAAACGGAAGCAATGCTTGACGGATCAGACGCAATTGCCGATTGGCCGGTGCTGAATGCATTGATCAATACAGCCGGCGGTGCCAGCTGGGTTTCGTTGCATCACGGTGGCGGTGTTGGAATGGGTTATTCCATCCACGCAGGAATGGTCATCGTTGCTGACGGAACAGCCGATGCCGACCGTCGATTGAAACGAGTGCTTCATAATGATCCTGCAATGGGTGTTATTCGTCACGCCGATGCAGGATACGATATCGCGAAAGACACGGCTCGTAAGTTTCGTCTTGATATTCGCGAACGCTTGAAATAATTGGCACTGTTCTTGTTTTCTTCTTTGAAAACCAGCTACACTATGCGTAAACGACTTTTACTTTTCGCTTCGATCTCCCTTTTCGCCGGTGGCTTTTACGGCTGTGAACCGGATGATGGTGTTGATCCAACTGTGGATCGTTCCGATTACCTTGGACAATGGAGTGGTTCGTCGGATGGTCCGATTGGGGGTCCGATAAATTTTACCATGACTATCACGGCTTCGAACTCCTCACCCGATGGCATCATCATGCAAAATTTTGACGGTTACGGACAAGGAACCTATGTGATTGCTTCCGTGGAAGGTGGCAACATTAGCATCCCTCGCAACATCATCGGTTCTGATACACTTCAAGGATCGGGAACGTACCGTTCTGATGGTACGCTCAGTTTTAACTTTACGATCAGCGATGGACAGGATGTGGATCAGCGAACAGCCACAGCTACACGCTGATTGATCATAAAATTTTTAGGTTAACTCGGCGAGTATGGTTTCTCCGCCACGCACAACCTGATTTAATTGCACGTTTATTTTTGTTCCTACCGGAAAGAAAAGATCCACGCGCGAACCGAATTTGATAAAGCCAAACTCTTCGCCGGTCTTCGCCTGATCGCCAACTTTCGCATAGCAAACAATTCTTCGTGCCAATGCCCCGGCAATCTGACGGAACAACACCTGGGTATTGCCCGCCGTTTTTACCACCACGGTAGTACGTTCATTTTCTGTCGATGATTTCGGATGCCATGCAACGAGATATAGACCGGGATGATATTTACTGTACACCACTTCGCCGCTCAACGGATAACGGTTAACGTGCACGTTGATGGGCGACATAAATATGGAAACCTGCAGGCGCTTGTCCTTGAAGTATTCGCCTTCTTCGGTTTCTTCTATAACTACCACCTTGCCATCAGCCGGACAAACAACCTGTCGTTCGGAGCAAACTGTGGTTCGTTTTGGGTTGCGAAAAAACTGCAGAATCATAACCAACAAAAAAAGGCAGACGAGGCCAACGAAACCCTGAATAAGCGGATAGTCTGCAAGAAGCTGTTGGCTAAGTAACAGCATTCCACTTGTAACCAATACGGTAATGATAAGGGAGGGGATACCTTCCCGGTGAAATCGAAACATGATAGTAACGGTCTTGAATGAGTGAGACGTGATACAAATTTATGTCATCATCGTTATGATCGAAACGTAAAGGTGTGAAACTTACACACAACAATAGTTTAATGATAACTATTGGAACAATAAAAGGTACACGAAAACAAATGGCGCTGAAATAAATAGCCCGTCAAAGCGATCCAGAATTCCACCGTGACCCGGAAGCAAACTTCCGGAATCTTTGATGGCGATACTCCGTTTGAATAAAGATTCCACTAAATCGCCTAGCGC
>JBEGUX010000220.1:0-4590 GCA_041178685.1 Bacteroidota bacterium | reverse complement strand
CCATAGCGCGGCTACTTTTTTCGGACCAATTCCTTTTATAGATAACATCTCCGCAACACCGCCCGGCGTTCTGGCTACTAATTCATCTAACTCCGTAAAAGAACCTCTTTCGTTGAGTTCGGTGATCTTTGCTGCAAGACCTTTTCCTATGCCATCAACGGTTGCAAGTGTAGCGGTATCGAGTTTTTCCAGCGGCTCAGGAAAGCGCTCTGTTTTGAAGGCGGCATTTTGCATCGCACGCACCTTGAATGCATTCTCGCCGTGCAATTCCATCAACTGGCCTGCTAACCGGAGTGCACGGGATATTTCTTTATTGGTCATCGGATATATTGCAACCGTGAGCCGGCCATTAATGAATATCCAGCGTGTATGGCATACGCGCTAAAATTCCTTGCTGGTTAATCAGCTTTTTGATCTCACTATAATAGCGATAACTTTCACCAAGTTCACGCTTTGCAAAGTAGGTTTCAGCTTCGGTAGATAAATCTTCCATCAACACTTCGATGAATTCTTTTTGACGAGGCAGAGGCACTACACGGTAGTTGTCGAGGCGGGCCAGCTTAGCGGCCATTTTTACAGCATCCTCCAGTGTGCCGATTTTATCGACAAGTCCGATATTGATAGCTTCCAGTCCGGTCCACACACGGCCTTGTCCAATGCTATCGACTTCAGCCTTAGTGATACGGCGCCCTTCTGAAACGTGAGTGATGAACACATCATATACTTTTTCAATTTCATGTTCGATCATGGCACGTTCGTCCTCACGCATAGGTCGAGTCATTGAGCCCATGTCTGCGAAGCGTCCGGTTTTTACTGTGTCGAAGGTGATACCCAGTTTGTTGTTGAACATTTTCTGTGCGTTAAACATCAAGCCGAAAACACCGATGGAACCGGTAATGGTTGTAGGTTCCGCGACGATGCTATCCGCAGCGCAGGAAATATAATAACCACCGGATGCGGCATAATCGCCCATGGAAGCAACAACCGGCTTTGATTTTTTCGCCAAGACCACTTCACGCCAAATGACATCGGAAGCCAGGGCGCTTCCGCCGGGAGAATTTACACGTAATACTATTGCTTTGATGGAGGAGTCGAGGCGTGCTTTGCGAATCTCGCCAGCAATGGTAGTTGAACCGATGGCATCGTCGCCGGCTTCGCCTGAGTTGATTTCACCCACTGCGTAGATGACGGCAATCTTCTTGTTAGAGAACTCCTTGTCTGAACTTACCAATGCATTGTCATAGCTGCTGAGCTTTACAAATCTTGGCTTGTCACTTTCTTTCCATTGGCAGCGTTGCTGGAGATCTTTTAAGAGCTCATCGTAGTAGGCGACTTTGTCGACCATCTTAAGTGATAATGCTTCTTTCGGATCGCGTGTTGAGAAATTGTCGGCAATTTGTTGCAGTTCATTTACTGGAATGTTCCGGCTTTTTGAGATTCCGGTTAACATATGGTTCCAGATGCTTCCCATCAATGATTCCATCTGCAAACGGTTCTCCGGACTCATTTTGTCCAGCAAGAATGGTTCAATGGCGCTCTTGTATTTTCCGTGACGGATAATTTGTGGTTCGATTTCGAGTTTCGCCAATGCTCCTTTAAAGAACATCATCTCAGAACCTAATCCGCGAAAATCCAGTCCGCCTTCCGGATGTAAATAGATTTTATCTGCGACAGAAGCGAGGTAGTAAGCACCTTGTGAAAGGTACTCGCTGTAACAATAAATGAATTTTTTAGAGGTCTTGAAATCAATTAACGCATTGCGTATTTCTTCCACAGTAGCCGGAGCACTTTGAATGGAGGTGAGATCAAGGAATATTCCTTTGATTTGATCGTCGCGTTTTGCCTTTTCAATATTCTTAAGAATATCGTTCAAGCCGAGCGACTTCAAGTTCTGTGGAGAAGTAAAACTCAAATTCTGGAATGGATTTTTTGAGGTACGCTCAGTGATGGGTGTGTCAAATGTTATTTGAAGCACCGATCCGTCTTTTACAACCAATTCTTTATCGCTACCCAGCGTAAGTGCAATAGCCGAAATAAGGGCGATAAGAATGCCAAGCAATAGGAAAGACCCGATGATGAACCCTAGTGCGGATGCAAATACGTATTTAAAAAATTCTTTCATGGTTAGTTTATTTTTTAACGACCTAAAGGTACAATGTTGGATTCAATTACCTTTGAGGTTGACTTGAATTAGGTGTTAAATGGCAGGGCAAAAACGTTATATTTTGTTAACGGGCTCCAATATAGGAGACCGACTTTTAGAGCTCGAAACTGCCCGCCAACTTATTGGACAGAAAATAGGTGCTGTAGATAGATGTTCGTCTGTATTTGAGACTGCCGCCTGGGGAAATACTGATCAAGGTGCATTTTTAAACCAAATAGTAAGCGGAATCACGGCAAAAAACGCCTTAGAGGTTATGCGTCTGGCGCTCGATATTGAAAAAGAAATGGGACGTTTCCGTGAGAAAAAATGGGCGCCTAGAACCATTGATATCGATTTGCTTTTTCTTGATGATCAAGTAATTACTTCAGAAGAATTGACGCTTCCGCACCCTTTGTTGCACCAGCGAAAATTCACTCTCGTGCCGTTGTGTGAGATTTTTCCCGACTTTCGTCATCCTGTGTTGAAAAATACTATGGCCGAACTTTTGGCTGGACTTTCAGATCCACTTGATGTTCGGGTTTATACAGGTTAAGCAAAATGAACCGTACGCTACGCTACGACTATATCGTTATCGAAGGAAATATTGGAACGGGAAAGACCTCCCTGTCCAACCGTATTGCCTCAGATTTCGATGCCAAAATAGTTTTGGAGCGATTTGCGGATAATCCATTTCTTCCCAAGTTTTATGAAAATCAGGCGCGGTATGCATTTCCATTGGAGTTGTCGTTTCTTGCTGATCGCTTTCAGCAACTCAACGATGAATTAAAACCGCGTGAATTGTTTCGTCAACAAACGGTTGCTGATTACATTCTAAGTAAGTCACTCATCTTTGCCAGCGTAACGTTGAAGGAAGATGAATACCAGCTTTATCAACGCTTGTTCCACATTATTCATTCGCAACTGCCTAAGCCGGATTTATTGGTTTACTTGCATAAAGACGTTTCAAGATTACAGGAAAACATTCGTAAGCGCGGCCGCGATTATGAACAAAATATTTCGGATGATTATTTAGCTAGTCTCGAAAAAGGGTATTGGGATTTCTTCCGTCAGCTTTCCAATCAGCGGATTCTGGTCATTGATACTAACGAATTGGACTTCGTTAACAACCAGAATCATTACGATTATATTTTGGAGTTGATCAATAAAGAGTATGAAATCGGCCTCCATCGTACTTTTCACGGCCCGGAAACACTTATACGCTGAAAATCCCCTTGGATTTCTTCGTTCTTACGCGTTAAATCACTATTTTTCTACTTGAATATACTATCCGCTACCGGCTATGAAATGCGCTTCCATACTTCGTGTATGCTTTCTACTTTTTGTTGTATCGTTAAACACGACGGCTCAGCGTTCGTTGATCTCTGATAGTGTTCGCACGCAGCTAAAATCAGAGGAAATGCCGGTGTCCAATCGTTTCCGAACGTGGGATATCGGAGTAAATTACGGTATGACGATATCCAATACGGATCTTTCCAGAAGTAAAATTGGCGAAGACAATTCGCGTGCCTTCTGTGCGAATGTCACCAAGTTTCTTAGCTACTCCATTGCACTTCGAGCAGAATTATTGACCGGGAAAATTGTGGGTAATGGAAGCAGTGAAGGTTCGTACAAGGATTACAGTTACTACTCGCTGCTCAACTATCAATTCAGTGTAATGGGAGTTTTTCAATTGGGAAACATCGCTTACCTGAAGCGTGATCCGCGATTAGCTTTCTACGGATATATTGGTATGGGTGTTGTTAATTCTGATCCTTACGTTTTCAAACCCGGTAGTTCAATAGCTCAAAATTACAAGGTGGACGATCGTAAGGCTCCATTCTCCATGGAGGTCGATGATTATAAAAATGAAAATCATTTCATCGTTCCGTTAGGAGCAGGAGTGAAGTTTCGTTTGACGGATGGTATATCTATCACAGGTGAATACTCTTATCGCTTTACCAACGATGATCGTTTAGATGGATTCAATCGATTGCTCTCGGCAAACGATGCTTATTCTTTTTTGAACGCAGGAGTTACATTCCATTTAGGTAAAAATGGTAAAGTCATTCAATGGTCCAATCCTATGCGCTCGATGGTGGCTGAAGTAACTACGATGCGCGATAGCTTGTCGATGATGGGACAAGATTCCGATAAGGACGGCGTAGCGGATTTTTACGACCGCGAACCGAATACGCGCCCTGGTGCAAAGGTTTTTGGCGATGGAACTGCCATCAGTTCGGATTCTATATACAACGCCAACTACCAGCTCAATTTGAATAAGACGTATGTCAATGGTGGCGCTTGGCTGCCTTCTATTTTCTTTGATGTAAATAGTGCTAAAATTTCATCCAAGTACGATGAGACGTTGGCCTCCATTGCTGTTATCCTGATTAATCATCCGGAAATAAATATGGAGATCATTGGTAACACCGATACACGTGCAAGTA
>JBEGUX010000219.1:0-3730 GCA_041178685.1 Bacteroidota bacterium | reverse complement strand
GCCTACGCGAAGTGATGCGATCTTTCCGGTACGTTTTACAACGTCACCTTCTTTAATGTCGGTGGATTTACCGAGCAATACGGCTCCCACGTTGTCCTCTTCGAGGTTAAGTACTACACCACGGAGTCCATTTTCGAATTCGATCAATTCACCGGATTGAACACGTGTTAGTCCGTAGATACGGGCGATACCGTCACCCACCTGGAGTACGGTTCCTACTTCTTCAAGTTCCTTTTCGGTTTTAAAACCTGCCAGTTGCTGACGGAGTATCGCTGATACTTCGTCGGGTCTTACTTCTGCCATGATGCGATTATTTTGTTATGGTTATTGCTATGATTGAGATGTCACCAATAAATGATGAAACTATAATTTAGGGAGATATGGATTCGCACTGAACTCACGGGTAAGCTTGCGTAATTCAGAAGCTACACTGGAGTCGAACTGACGATCGCCGATGCGTAAAACGAATCCGCCAATCAGTTTGCTGTCGACTTTTTCTACCAGCTCCACGCTCGCTTTCACATTTTCCGCCAACGCTTTTTGTATTTGTGCACGAAGGCTGTCGTTTAATGCTACCGCTGAAGTGATGACCGCCGTTTCAATGCCTTTCGATTTCTTATACATGGCAACGAATTCTTTAGCAATAGCTGCAAGATTCGCTTCACGGCCTTTACGTGTAAGGATATCGAAAAAGGACATCGACAATTTGGAGACGTGTGATCCAAAAACCGACTGCAACACTTTCAACTTTTTGTCGGTGTTAATGATCGGATTGGAGAGCAGCAACGTCAAGTCACGATTAGCATCGCAAACTTGAGCAAGGAGCTGCATATCGGCGTTTACGGCATCAAGCACGCCTTGCTCCTTCGAGAGGTCAAGGACGGATTTGGCGTATCGTTTAGCAACTTTAGTTTCCAGCATCGTTCGATCGTATTGATTCGGCTACTGCCGGATTAGTTCATTTTAATGTCTTTCAGCATATCCTGAACAAGCGCTTTTTGCTTTTCATCATTGCTGAGTTCGGTGCGGAGAATCTTTCCGGCGATTTCAATAGACATTGAAGCTACTTGATTTTTAAGCTCCGTGATAGCCGCATTTTTTTCAGTGCGAATCGTTTCACGGGTTTGTGCCATAATCTTGTTGGCTTCCTGCTGTGCTTTCTCTTTGGATTCAGCGATGATAGCGTCGCGGGTATCGCGAGCTTCTTTCAGCATGCGGTCGCGCTCAAGGCGAGCTTCGTTCAACAGACGCTCGTTATCGGCTTTCAACGATGCCATTTCTTCGCGGGCTTTCTTCGCGGTGTTGAGAGCCTCCGCGATGTTCTGCTCGCGCTCGTCAAGCATATTCAAGATAGGCTTCCAGGCAAACTTACGCAGGATGAAGAGCAGCGTGAAGAACGACACTGACATCCAGAAGATCAATCCGATTGAGGGTTTTATCAATTCCATGGGGAAATAATTTTTTTGTTTTGATTCAATTCAGGAATAAACATTTCCGGTACAACCAACCGTTGCACCGGAAACGTTTGTAGCATTAGCTCTTGAACACGACCAAGAGACCAACAACCATCGCGAAGAAGGCAGCGCCTTCCACGAGAGCAGCGGTCAAGATCATGTTGGCGCGGATGTCGCCGGATGCTTCTGGCTGGCGAGCGATAGATTCCAAAGCAGAACCACCGATACGACCGATACCAACACCTGCGCCGAGGGCAGCAAGGCCAGCACCCAAAGCTGCAACACCATAGCCGAGACCAAGGTTGCCTGCTTCCAGGAGAATTGAAGATAACATAGAGATAGGTATTAAGGGTTAATAAAAAATTCGATATTAATGACTGTGTGCACCTTCGTGCGCGTCGTGATGATCATGATGATGCTCTTCTACTGCTGCGCCGAAATAGATCGCAGAAAGCAGGGTGAACACGAAAGCTTGCAGGAAAGCTACCAGCAATTCAAGCAAGCTCATGAAGATGACGAAAGCGACAGAGAAAACCGAAACACCAAGACCAAGGCCGGTGCTCATTTCTCCGAAGATGAAGATCAAGCTGAAGAAGGATAATGCGATGATGTGTCCTGCGGTGATGTTGGCGAAAAGTCGGATCATCAAGACGAAAGGACGAAGGAATACGCCGAGCAATTCGATCGGTGTGAGCAGTACTAACACGCCGACAGGAACGCCTGGCATGGCGAATACGTGCTGCCAGTAATTTTTATTGGCGCTGATGGTGGTGATGACGAACGTGATCACCGCAAGCGTCATCGTCACGGCGATGTTACCGGTAACGTTAGCTCCTCCGGGAATGATTGGCACCAGACCAAGTAAGTTGTTGATCCAGATGAAGAAGAAAACCGTCAACAAGTACGGCATGTATTTTTTGTACTTCGGACCGATACTCGGCTTAGCGATTTCGTCGCGGACAAAGATGATCAACGGCTCCACGAGCGATTGCATACCTGATGGTGGCATGCCTTCACGGCGGCGGTATGCTTTGGCAACGGAAAGGAAAATCCACAACAATAAAGCGATGCTCACCAACATGGCGAACACGTTTTTGGTGATGGAGAAATCGAGTGGTGCTGCGTTAGTAGCCTCGCCTTTTTCATTCAAGGCTACGAAACTGCCTTCTGCGTTAGCAGAATCTGCCGCGTAGTAAATGTGATTATGCATCATCACAAAACGCTGGCCGTTATTTTCTACAACATGTTTGCCTTCGTCATCGTGATGAAAAGCGGACGACATGAAAAAGTGAAGTCCGGTTTCGCTTTTAAGGATGATAGGAAGCGGAACAGATACAGCGTGTTCGTGCTCGCCCCACAGGTGCCAGTCGTGCGCATCGGAAATGTGCTCAACGATCATCTTTCCGGCATCAAATTTTTCGCCTTCTGCTTCACTGGCCTTCGACACGGTGAAGGAAAGCACCATCAATCCGGCCAAAAAGAGGCGAAAAATGCTTGTAAAGATCTTATTTTGAATTAGTTGAGGCATGGCTGACAAATACAGATTTTCAAAAGAGAGCGCAAAAATAGTCATTCTAATAGAATGCCCCAAAAGCAGACTCAGATTGTTTTTATGGCGAAATTAACTACGATTTCCAGAGTGCGGAAATGGCGGAAAAATCCCATAAATGAGTGTAAGTATGATTAATTAAAGATGGCTGCTACTTCTATTTTAAGCCTTACTAATCAACAAGATATGACTAAAATAGTGGATCCGGTCCGGAGCTGAAAAATTTTGAAAAAGGACCGGCTGCGTAGCTTTATATTCAGAAATGTCAAATACGAATTCCTAAATCGATTCACTTAAAACCCCTGTTAACTACTCAGAATTATTATTTCATTTTGACTTTGCACAACAATATTAAGAGCAATAAACATCTAATCCTGATGCAACGCTCTGTCTATTTACACTTAGCAATTTCTTCACGTCTTTCCGAAGATGTCATACTTTTAGCTAACTCATCACATTCCTCTAAATGGGATCCATCGTCTTTAAGGCAATCACATATAGTCATAGTAGATCCACAACCTGTATGGATTAGCGAAGCAAGCATTATTACCCCGAAAATTGTTTTTATTTTATTTTTCATTTGTCTCTTAATTTTTAATTATTTATTGGTTCAATTGTTTGGCTTACCATTATTAAAGAGTAAAATCTAATCTTCCTATCTATTATTTTATCTTAAAAACTAAGCAGTCTGCGCCATAATAAATTCACCAAAAATATCAATAGTGTA
>JBEGUX010000218.1:0-3585 GCA_041178685.1 Bacteroidota bacterium | reverse complement strand
AACATGAATCGTATTGCATATATCTTGTTATCCTTAGGTATCCTTTGTTTTCAGGGATGTGACAAAGTAGAGCCACCCTATTATGAAGCAGGATCTGGTGATGTGGTTTACATTGGTACTGATGCTGCCATCATTAGTGGCGACACGCTCACATTTGAGCCCGATAATACGCCGGTTGTTAAAAAAGTTTTATTGGAAGATTATACCGGCCATACTTGCGGAAATTGTCCCGCTGCTGCTCAGTACATCGTTAATAATCTGGTACCGGCAAATCCGGATCAATTGGTGGTGATGGGAGTTCATGCCGGTGATTTTGCCAAGACTACAGACGCACTACCCAGCCAACCTGCGGGATCTTTTCAAACCGATTTTACGTGTGGTGTTGGCAATGCCTGGTACACTAAATTCAACGTCAATTTTAATCCTTGCGGAATGGTTAACAGAGTTGGTTATCCGACGGGAGCTCATCTGAAACCCTATTTGGCATGGAACTCATCCATCAATTCACAAAAAATAATACCTCCTTCACAAAAAATTCGGCTCCAGTCGCACCTGGATACGCTGACCGGAATAGCACATGTTGCAGTGCAGACTGAAAACCTTTCTGCTGCTTCCGGTGAATTGAAATTGCAAGTAGTCGTAACAGAAGACTCGGTAATGGATTGGCAGGTTTGGTACGGACACATACCCGAGTACGAGCCATCTTACTATCATCGTCATGTCCTTCGTACGACGGTTAACAGTAATTTTGGTGAAACGATTTACAGTGGAAATTTTAATGCCGGTGAAAAACGTATCCGCGGATATAGTGTTCAGCTTAATCCTAACTGGGATTACAAGCATTGTAGCGTCGTAGCTTTTTTATACGATGCAACAACTCAACTTGTAGTACAGGTAGAGGAAATGTACCTGAAGCATTGATATGAAAATTGTTTATTGTTTATCGATTATAGTATTTTCATTCGCATTAAGTTGTGTCAGCTTCACTTATGCTCAGCGATTTGATGCTGGGCTCCGGTTTGGTATGACAGCAACTCAGGTGGGTGGTGATCAACTGGAGGGATTTGATAAGCCCGGATTACTTGCCGGCGGCTATGTTTCCCGCGATATCTCTCAACGATCATCCCTTGCGATGGAAATGGTATTCATTCAAAAGGGAAGTCGTAAACCATTGGATAAAACCGATAATAGTTATTATTTGATGCGACTCAATTACGTTGAAGTCCCTCTTCTATTTCGCTGGAAAGCCTCAAAGAAATTTACTGTAGAAACAGGTCCATCATTTGGTGTGCTGGTTTCATCCTACGAAGCCGATCAGCTGGGTGAGCTGGTTTATGCTCCTCCTTTTGAGAAAACTGACGTTTCGGTTTATGCGGGGTTGTTGTATGTTTTAGCCGACAACTGGAATGTAAATGCTCGTTACGGATTTTCTGTACTACCTGTTCGTCCATTTACTCCTGCTTTGAGTTACCGGTATATTGACAGCGGACAGTTTAATGAGGTATTGCAGCTCTCATTAAACTACTCTTTTTAACGCAAGATTGTCGGTTGGAAAGTATTCGAATTTACTGTCATACATTTAGTATATTCGTTGTCCAATCTTTGATTATCATGAGAGAATCGCGTAATGCGCTTCATTATTCAGTAGCCGATAGTCCTGCCATTGATCAGGTCGGCGTTGAAGAGCGAGTGTCGCGCCTGACTAAACGAAGCATCAAGAAGGAGTCCAAGCTACAGGCGCTTTTATTAGCGATGAGCATGCTCGATCTCACAACGCTGGAAGCAAAGGATACGCCAGGCAAAGTTCGCCAATTGTGCATCAAGGCGATGCATCCGCACGATTTAATACCCGGAATTCCTGCTGTCGCAGCCGTGTGTGTTTATCCGAATCTAGTTCGGGTTGCTAAGGAAACATTGGTCGGCTCCGGTGTGAAAGTTGCTGCTGTTGCCACAGCGTTCCCCAGTGGCATGTCGAGCCGTAAGGTAAAGTTGGAGGAGACACGTTGGGCAGTTGCAGAAGGTGCCGATGAGATTGATATGGTAATTTCCCGAGGTCGATTTTTAGCCGGAGAATATAATTTTGTTTTTGATGAAATCGCTGCCGTGAAAGAGGCCTGCGGATCAGCGCACCTTAAAGTTATTTTGGAAACGGGGGAGCTGAGTACGCTCGACAATGTGCGACGTGCAAGTGACCTTGCTATGCATGCGGGAGCTGATTTTATAAAAACATCCACCGGAAAAATCCAGCCTGCGGCAACGTTGCCCGTCACGCTGGTCATGCTCGAAGCGATCCGGGATTATTATTATGCTACCGGGAAAATGATTGGCATGAAACCGGCCGGTGGAATAGCTACTGCCAAGTTAGCCTTGCAATACCTGGTGATGGTGAGAGAAACGCTGGGCCAGGATTGGCTTCATCCAGATTGGTTCCGCTTTGGAGCCAGTTCTCTGGCTAATGACTTATTGATGCAGATAGTAAAAGAGCATACCGGAGTTTATCAGAGCATCGATTACTTCTCTAAAGATTAATCCCTGCGACGTAATTATATGACTATGAAAAAAGCGAAGAAAACAGTTACACCTTTGAAGTTTACCGGCGGATGGGATTATGCTCCGGCTCCTGAAAGTAAAGATCATGTGCGTTTGCAGGATCGATATGATTTATTCATCAACGGTGAATTCGTTAAACCGACTTCCGGAAAATGGTTTGATACCATTAACCCTGCGACTGAAAAAAAAATTGCTTCTGTTGCTGAGGCAGGAACAAAAGATGTTGATCTTGCCGTAAGTTCGGCACGTAAAGCGTACGATGGTGCGTGGGGGAAAATGCCTGCTAAGGAACGCGGAAAATATATTTACCGCATTGCACGTATCATGCAAGAGCGAGCTCGCGAACTCTCTGTGATTGAGTCGATGGATGGAGGAAAACCCATCCGCGAGTCGAGAGATATCGATGTGCCACTAGCAGCAGCACATTTCTTTTACTATGCCGGCTGGGCTGATAAATTAGCTTATGCGTTACCCGGAGCATCCCCTCGTTCGCTGGGTGTTGCCGGACAAATCATTCCGTGGAATTTTCCACTTCTGATGGCGGCATGGAAAATTGCGCCGGCTCTTGCCGCCGGTAATACTGTCGTATTGAAGCCTGCTGAGACCACGCCATTGACCGCACTTAAACTCGCGGAGATAATTCAGGAGGCCGATCTTCCTCCGGGTGTTGTGAATATTATCACAGGCGCTGGAAGCACCGGTGCTGCCATTGTCGATCATCCCGGCATCAGCAAGGTTGCATTTACGGGTTCAACCGAAGTAGGAAAAATTATACAAAAAGCATTGGCCGGTACCGGCAAGCGCTACACACTCGAGTTGGGTGGAAAAGCGGCCAATATCATTTTCGAGGATGCAGCTATCGACCAGGCTGTAGAGGGCATCATCAACGGAATATTCTTCAATCAAGGTCACGTCTGCTGTGCAGGATCACGATTATTCGTACAGGAATCTGTGATGAAAACGGTGGTGCGGAAGCTTAAAGACAGACTGGAAACGTTAGTAGTTGGAGATCCGCTTGATAAAAACACCGACATC
>JBEGUX010000217.1:0-4009 GCA_041178685.1 Bacteroidota bacterium | reverse complement strand
ATTGCATTCACCTATAGAGTAGGTGGTCGTTTCCGTGGCTACGTCAACGGAATTATGGTTGCGGATGATCCGGCCACCAGCCAACTGATCGGTGATAACGGCACCACCAATTTCCGTATTGGCGTCGCTCCATGGGATCCAAATTATTTCCGTGCAAATGGACTGATCGACGAGGTCCGCGTATACAATATAGAGAAGTCAGTATCCCAGATCCGTGAACAGATGCGTGTTGCGTTGGTCGGTCCTGTTTCCGGACTCATTGGCTACTGGCGATTTTCAGAAGGTTCGGGTACTACTACTGCAGATCTTAGCGGCTATAATCACACCGGAACACTTACCGGCTTCACGCTACCGACGTGGCAGCTTACGGATGGACCTTACGGCAGTGGTACAGCAGGAACCGGAGTTGGAAATGGTACGTTTGGCGCCCTGAATTTCCCTACTGCCGGTGCCGAAATTGTAGCGAATATTAATCCCACCACCGACACATTTGTCGTTTCCCGCATCAACTGCGAACCTGGCGGTACTCCTCCCGTTGGCGCTAACATTTTTAACAACGGTTACTGGATCGTTGATCGATACGGCAGTGCAACACCACTTAACGTAGCACTCACTTTCAACTTTCCGGCAGGAACAGTAAGTCCTTCTGACTCTGTTCTTCCATCTAATCTTTTACTGTACAATCGCAATGGATTCAGTACCGGAACATGGGTCAATACAGCTTTCGCCGGTGCGGCTTCTCCTTCGGCTGCAACAGTTACATTCCCATTTATTTCTTCGCTTGGTCAATTTAAAGTGGGTAGTAATGGTAGCTCCACGTTAGCTGTAGATGAGTTGCAATCAACTCACTTCAGTGTGTTTCCAAATCCCGCGAATCAGTCAGTAAGTATTGAAATTGATGGATTGATTGCTAATGATGCAATGATCTATCTTTATGATAGCTCCGGACGTATGGTTTTATCTCAATATGTTTCCGAATGTTCCTTAATGCGAACATTAGATTTACAAAATCTTCCCCCAGGAATTTACCAGCTGTTGCTGCCCATCCAAAGCAAAACGTATTCTCAGCGCTTGATGATCAGCCGTTAATTCGATGATAAAATATGGTAAAGCGCTTTTGTATTTCGGTACTAATCTTTACTGCTATTGCTTGGTTATCATCGGCACAACCTTGCGATCATGCGTTATTATTCAACGGTACAGACAGTTACATTAATTGTGGTCCGGGAAACAACTTGAATATTGAAGGTCAACTCACAGTAGAAGCTTGGGTAAAAGTGGATCAGCGATTGGAAAAACAATTCATCGTTGGCAACTTTGACCAGAATACTTACGACGGATTTTACCTGGCAATTCAAAATCAGGCACTCAATTGTGCAGTTCGTGATAGTGCTTCCGGAACTAAATCATTTAATATTTATCAAGTTCCTGCCAATGTTTGGACACACGTTGCATTTACCTACCGCACCGGAGGTCGCTTTCGCGGGTATATTAATGGTAACTTGAGAATAGATGTTCAAGCATCAACCACCAGGATTGGCAACAATGGTGCTAATCCGTTAGTTATTGGCGGTGCTCCATGGCAACCCGATACTTTTGTTACGAATGGATACATCGATGAAGTCCGTATATATAATTTCGAACGCTCACTCTCGGATATTCGAGCAGACATGCGTTTAACATTGAACGGGACACAAAGTGGGTTAATCGGATATTGGAAAATGGCAGAGGGTGCCGGAAGTATAACAGCTGATGGAAGTGGTAATACTATGAATGGAACACTTTCGGGCACTGTACTTCCTGCGTGGCAAGCTGCCGAAGGACCTTATGGCTCGGGTAACGCCCGACTTACAGCTCCTGTATCATCCGGAATAGTATCATTTCCTGGTACAGCACTCTCGATGGACTTTACCCAAACTTGTCTGGATACTTTTGTTGTCACTCGCATAGACTGCTATCCCAACTTATTACCAACCTGTTGCAACAATTATTCGAATACTTATTGGATTGTTGACCGCTACGGTGTTTTGAATACGGTCAACTACGATCTGTCATTCTCCTTGCCCAATGGAGCTGTCAGTGCTTCCGATGAACTTATGCCGTCCAATTTGCAACTTTTGCAACGCGGGGGCTTTAGTACCGATATATGGCCTACAGCAGTTACTGCAACATCAGCGACTTCATCTCCCGCAACAATTAATTTCACTAACGCTAGTTTAACCGGACAACTGATTCTGGCAACGACCGGCAACTCCGTGTTAAATGATGTTGCAAATATTGATGGAGGACAACAAATATTCACTGTAAAGCCTCAAGGATCCACGGGTTATACTTTATGTTTATTTCAATCCTTTTCTCAAAAAGTATCCATCACAATATATGATGTTAATGGCCGTCCAATAACAACTTCCGAAGTGCCATCAAACAACCAATCATTTTTTATTGATTCGTCCAACTGGTCATCCGGATTTTATACTGTAGTGCTTAATGTCAACAATAAAATTTATACCCAAAAAATAGTGTTCAATACAACCTATCGGTAAGCTTTAATACAATAGTTCATAGGAATTTACGAAGCCGGACAAGAAAAAAATCCGGCTTCTTTTATTATGTTTTTTTAAGCGTCCAATTTTGATAAAATCGCGCATAAAAAAATAATTCCTTTTATTTGCGGCGATTGGAGAACCCGAAATGTCAAAAAACTTAGTAATAGTTGAGTCGCCTGCAAAGGCAAAAACCATTGAAGGATACTTGGGAAAGGACTTCGTTGTGAAGTCGAGTTATGGTCACGTACGTGATCTGGTCAAGTCTGGAATGGGTGTGAAAGTGGATGAAAATTTCGAGCCGGTGTATGAAATAAGTCCTGATAAAGAACAAGTTATCAATGAACTTCGTCGGTTGGCAAAGAAAGCAGATGAAGTTTGGTTGGCGACGGATGAGGACCGCGAAGGAGAAGCCATTTCATGGCATTTGTGCGAAGCACTTGGTCTGAACGAAAAGACTACCAAGCGCATCGTATTTCACGAGATCACGAAAAAAGCAATTACTAAAGCAATCGAAAATCCACGATTGATCGACAGAAATCTTGTCGATGCTCAACAAGCACGACGTATTCTCGATCGTCTGGTGGGTTTTGAGTTGTCTCCTGTACTTTGGAAAAAAGTTCGTCCACAACTTTCTGCTGGTCGTGTGCAATCAGTCGCTGTCCGATTGATCGTTGAGCGTGAGCGCGAGATTGATCAATTTAAAATCACGTCTGCCTACAGGGTTGTAGCGTTGTTCGATATTAATGGAAAAAATTTCAAGGCGGAACTTCCGAAAAAGTTTAACACTTACGACGAAGCTGAAGCTTTTCTAAAGAGCTGCATCGGCGCAGGATTTTCTGTAAAAAACCTGGAAGTCAAACCCGGAAAGCGTTCACCCGCGGCGCCATTTACGACTTCTACGCTTCAACAGGAAGCCGCAAGAAAATTAGGTTACAGTGTGTCGCAAACCATGGTGCTCGCACAAAAACTGTACGAGAGTGGAAAGATCACCTATATGCGTACCGACAGTGTAAATCTGTCGAACGATGCGCTAGATATGGCGCAGCGCGTCATCACCCAAAACTACGGGCCAGAATACTACGAACGCCGTCAATATAAGACCAAGCAAGCCTCTGCTCAGGAAGCGCACGAAGCTATCCGTCCAACAGACATGGCCATCGAGAGTGTCGATGGTGAGTCACGTGAACAGCGCTTGTACAATCTTATTTGGAAACGTGCGGTTGCCTCCCAAATGGCGGAAGCACGCCTTGAGAAAACCGTCGTTACCATAGATTCCAACAAGGCAAAGGAGAACTTCGTAGCCACCGGTGAAGTCATTAAGTTCGAAGGCTTCCTGAAAGTATACATGGAAAGTACCGACGATGAAGAGACCGACGAAGACTCAGGTTTACTGCCGCCAATGTCTATTGGTGATACACTCACTTTAGTAGAAGCTACCGCAACAGAGCGCTACACGCATCCGC
>JBEGUX010000216.1:0-2727 GCA_041178685.1 Bacteroidota bacterium | reverse complement strand
TTGGAATAGTACGAATAACGATCGTGATCGCCGCGGACAAACAATGCATCCGGACAAAGGCGGCGCGCCAATTTTATAGGCATAGCTGAATGCACACCAAAAGCACGAGCCTCGTAGCTGCAAGCCGACACTACGCCACGGTCGCCTGCTCCACCAATGATGACCGGTTTTCCCCGCAAGGCCGAGTTTTCCAAACAGGCAACGGAAACAAAAAAAGCGTCCAAATCCATGTGAACAATCGTATTCATACCAAGATTTTGCGGTTAAAATGAATGCTTTAAATGATTGTATGACAATCTTATTGCATGATCATAATATAGTCATTATATTTGTGGCGTAACAGTTTTTGATTGTTCAATGACACGCTGCAACCGTTGCGCCGCCGTGGGTGACGAAAGTTCCCGCGGAGGCGCGGGGTGGCGGCGAAAAAACGCAACCGAATGTTTTTTAACAACAACATCAAGCTTCTGCGCCAGCGCCGTAACCGCACACAAGACATTGTTGCCAATGCGCTGGAAGTATCACGTTCAACGCTGAACAGCTATGAAAACGGCAGCATTAAAAATCCGACACTGGATATGCTGATTGCATTTTCGAAATACTTCAAAGTATCGATTGATACATTGGTAAAACTTGACTTGAGCAAGTTGTCTGATTTCCAGCTGAACGAACTGGAGCGCGGCAACGATGTATATGTTACCGGCGCACGCCTCCGCGTACTGGCCACCACGGTCGATAACAACAACCGGGAGAATATCGAAGTCGTTCCATTAAAAGCAAAGGCAGGTTATAAAAATGGATTTGCGGATCCGGACTTCATTAAAAAACTACCGACTTTCCAGTTGCCCATACTTTTTGCCGAACGCAAATACCGCATGTTCCAGATCAGCGGCGATTCTATGTTGCCAATCCCCGACAAATCGTATGTGATTGGCGAGTATGTAGAAAACTGGAACGACATAAAAGATGGAACCGGCTACGTCATTCTTACGCAGGATGATGGCATAGTTTTCAAAATAGCATTTAATCAGATTCGTAAAAACAGAACGTTATTACTGAAATCGCTCAATGCAGAATATGATCCGTACGAGATTCCGGTAACTGAAGTACGCGAAGTATGGAAATTCTGCAATTACCTGAGCAGCGAACTACCGGATGAAGGCGTTCAAAAAAATGATTTGCTGGAGAAATTCTCCCGTTTGGAGAAAGAAATCCAGAACATGCGGACTTCGCTTGAGTAGCCTAATAGTCAATTTTAAAGAACAATTACCGGCAAGTTGAAAGACTTGGCTATATTCGCTGTGCGATAAACACAGAAATATTATTTCACGCGTTCGCTCAACGATTTTAAATGGCATGTTATTTCGTCACAGCCTTATCTTTCTCCTGACGGGACTTTGTGTTGCCGCAAAAGGGCAAAACATTTCTACAAAAGCTCCTGACTACGACACGAGTTATATAAAAAGCTTTCGCGATGATTTTGTCGTAACGCTTGTATCGGCTTCCGTAGCCAACGAAATTACTGGCACCGATAAAAACGGAAACGATATCACCTTTTCTACCAATATGCCGACGAGTTACGGCATTGGACTGGATTACAAATGGCTGACATTTGAATATACTTCCTCGTTCGGGCGCCATGGACCGCCGCAAAAGGGATACACAAAGATGAATAGCTTTGGTTTCGGACTTACTACACGCAAATTTTGGTTTCGTAATTTCTACCACAACACACAAGGTTATTATTTGAAGAATCCGGAGTATTTCAATCCTGATTTTAATCCGGCAACGGATAATTATCCGTTTCGTAACGACGTGCGTTCCTCCGTTTATTACGCGACAGTAAATTATGGATTCAACCACCAGCGCTTTAGCAACATTGCCGCCATTTGGCAGCTGGAACGGCAGAAAAAAAGCGCCGGAACATTTACGGCTGGTATGGCTTTCTCCGTGGGCAACTTCCAATCAGACAGTGCGCTTTTTGCTGACAGGTTCGAAAATAAATTTGACGAGACCGAAGCGATTACTGATTTTGACTTCAGATTGCTTGGAGTCAATGCCGGATACCTACATACGTTTCCCTTCACAAAAAGTCGTAAGTTTTTTGTAAGTCTGACCATCATCCCCGGCTTCTCCTTTCAAACAGGAACAGCGCACTTTGAAGACAGAAGAGATTCTATAAAAAAGCAAGCTTGGGGACTACATACCGAGGGGAGAATTGTCACCGGTTACAATGGCGACAAATGGTATGCATCTATTTCGGCGATCAGTTACGTAGTATCAAGTGCATTCGAAGGCACCAATCCTTTTTCCCAAGGTTATAGCTTCGGTCGAATTGCTATTGGATATAAAATAACGATGCCGGAAACAAAATCACCGTTTCTTAAGAAATTCGGATTTTAATTTCTTTACGAGGAAATTTTACGAAGGGTGCGGAAAGCGAACAGCAGACTGAGAATGGAAAGTACGGCTGCTGCTAAAAATGGAGCGCCCGGAAAATAAATAGTTCCCCCGGGTGCAGAAAAAAAAGCGAAGAGGTTCGTCATCAGCAGCGGACCAACAATTGACGTTAGTGAAATTAAACTGGTGAGTGCTCCTTGTAATTCTCCTTGTTCGTTAGCAGGAACTTGTCCACTCATTATACTCTGTAAAGCAGGACCGGCCAATCCGCCGAATGCGGATGGAATCATAAAAACAAACATCATCCATCCTTGGCTTGCAAAAGCA
>JBEGUX010000215.1:0-3269 GCA_041178685.1 Bacteroidota bacterium | reverse complement strand
TGATCAGCTTGTTTTCACTATAATTAAATGTAGTGTCGGCAATCAAGATGCCATCAACTTCATCATAGAATAGCTTCCGAATGGACGCGAGTGAAAGCGCAGAAAGATCCCGATCAAAACTATAGTTCCTAATAATTTTAATTCGACCAAGATTATCGTATTGGAAACTGGTTTGCCTGTTAATTTGGCCGGTGAATTTATTCAGCTGTTTTTCATCAATTATTCTATGGTGTTGATCATATGATACTGACCGCGTGTACTCGTAAACACCATCCGAGTTGTTGTTGTAACAGTAATAATCTGCAAAATGGTATTGCGTAGAAACCGGATTTTCAGATGGGATTCCATAGCGAAAGGGCAGCGGGTTATTGATTGTAGTGGAGATTATTCCTGCAGGATCGATGCGTCGAAACTCGGCAGCTGTATCATCACGCTCTAAATAGGGCGCTTGTGCAAAACTCCTCACGCTAAGAAGGCAAAACACGATAATAAACGCTCTCATAACGGTTAAATCTAACCAATAATACAATGAAATGGAAGGTTTTCTCCGGTACTTTTGGTAAACGGACATTCTTGCAGGATGAAGGCAATTATTTCCTTTGGAAATGCGATATTTACGGACTATGAATGCAACATCAAAAGGAAAGGTTGTCTGTGTCGGCGCATCCCTCGTTGATCTGACTTTTCGCTGCGAGCAAGAACCAGTAGCCTTTACATCTAATCCTGCCCGAATGCACCG
The DNA here is from genome assembly GCA_041178685.1 of Bacteroidota bacterium. Lineage (GTDB taxonomy): Bacteria > Bacteroidota > Bacteroidia > AKYH767-A > 2013-40CM-41-45 > Pollutiaquabacter. The sequence continues at coordinate 2,530 of JBEGUX010000215.1, read as the reverse complement.
CAGTCCGGGCGGCGTCGTTCGAAATATAGCCCATCATCTGGCGCTGTTGAATATTCCGGTAGAGCTTGTGACAATATTTGGTAATGACCCCGATGGACAGTGGCTTTCTTCACAATGCGCGGCTGCAGGTATCGGATTACATCATGTACTAGTCGCCGAAGAGCCGACAGGTACGTTTGCTTCGATAGCAACGCCATCGGGCGATTTGCATATTGGAGCTGTTACTTCTGAAACCGATCGTTTGTTGAGTTTAGATTTTTTTGCGCAGCGAGCAGAGGTATTTCGTACGGCCGCATTAGTAATAGCTGATTGCAATCTTTCGGTTGAGGCGTTGAGATGGCTAATGCGCTTCTGCAACGAACATAATGTTCCATTGGTAGTTGAGACGGTATCTATTCCGAAAGCTCGTCGCTTGCGCGATGCATTACCCGGAAAATTATTGCTTGTAAAACCTAATCGTGAAGAACTTGCTGTGTTTGAACAAGACACCCACGTGACACCGGAAGAAAAAATTGCACACTTGCACGCACTGGGTTTTAAAAATGTTTGGTTGAGTCGTGGTGCAGAAGGCTCGTTGTTTTCCGATGGCAATACGATGGTTTCGTTGCCAGCTCCCCGCGTACATGTTCGCGATGTTAATGGTGCCGGTGATGCTTCGCTCGCCGGTTGGGTGTATGCCTGGATGAATGGCAAGGACGGATTAACCTGTGTTCGCTACGGACATGCAGCAGCTGCCTGCTTACTGGAGGTCGTTGGTGCAGTTCGCAGCGATTTTTCACCTACATTACTCGAACAACGCCTCAGTTAATTTATGATATCTTCTCTTCATTATTCTGCTGAAGTTGCAGCTGCTTTACAAGAACACCGTCCTGTCGTTGCCCTTGAATCAACGATCATTGCGCACGGTATGCCGTATCCGCAAAATGTACAAACTGCAGCAGCTGTCGAGCAGATAATTCGTGATAACGGCGCAACTCCAGCAACAATTGCTATTCTTAATGGGAAGCTGCATGTAGGATTAAATAATTCTCAACTCGACGAATTAGCCAATGCTAAGAATGTTTGGAAAGTAAGTTTGCGCGATATGCCTTTTGTTGTTTCGCAAGGATTGCACGGTGCTACTACCGTTGCTGCCACTATGCGGATTGCTGCTATGGCAGGCATTCCGGTTTTTGTTACAGGCGGTATCGGAGGCGTTCATCGTGGTGCAGAATATTCAATGGATATTTCTGCTGACCTCACTGAAATGGCCGCGACTAGCGTAGCTGTAGTTTCTGCCGGCATAAAATCAATTTTGGATATTGGACTTACTTTGGAAAAACTCGAAACACTCGGTGTTCCTGTCGTAACATTTAATAATGATTCATTTCCTAGTTTTTATAGTCGTGATAGCGGATACAAATCACCACTTCGTCTGGATACACCGGATTCAATCGCCAGTCTTTTGTCTGCCAAGTGGTCGCTAGGACTAAATGGCTCGGTATTAATTGCTAATCCAATTGCAGAAGAACATGAGGTTCCCTTTGTTGTTATTGAAGAACATATCCGGAAAGCGCTCGAAGTTGCCACCGATTCAAAGATCTCAGGAAAAGAAATTACCCCTTTTTTATTAAAGTATATAGCCGAACGCACAGCCGGAGAAAGTTTATATGCTAATATTGAATTAGTGAAAAACAATGCGCGTTTGGGAGCACAGATTGCGGTTTACTATAACGCCATTCATTGAAAATGAATTCTACTGATACGTTGTATTCGCATCCGCTAAATAAAGCCGTTATTATTGCCGGACTTGGATTTTTTGTAGATGCGTTTGATCTCTTACTGTTCAATGTACTTCGCGTTCCTAGTTTGAAAGAGCTTGGTTTAACCGGCGATGCGCTCACGCGTTCCGGCGAATATCTACTTACTATGCAGATGTTAGGAATGATTGTGGGAGGAATTATAAGTGGTATCATCGGCGATCGACGAGGCCGTATATCGGTATTATTTGGAAGTATATTACTCTATTCCCTTGCTAATCTTGCGAATGCGTGGGTGAACGATGTAGGTACGTATGCATGGATTAGATTTCTTTCAGGCGTTGGACTTGCGGGAGAATTGGGAGCCGGTATTACATTGGTAAGTGAGAGTATGACTATTGAGCGTCGTGGATATGGAACCATATTGGTGGCAACATTGGGAGCATGTGGTGCCATTGCTGCCGGATTGGTAGGAGATTTACTTTACTGGCGAACAACGTATATTATCGCCGGTTGTGCCGGGTTGGTCCTTTTGTTTTTGCGGATGTCATCACTCGAGCCGGGTATGTACAAAAAGATCACCAATCAAAAGATCAGTAAAGGATCATTCCGGTTATTATTGTCTGATCCCAAGCGAGCCTTACGCTATTTTGCTTTTATTCTTGCCGGTGTTCCAATATGGTATTGTGTAGGAATGGTAATCAATCTCTCGTTTGAGCTCGCACAGAAATTTGGAATTGATGGAATACGGCCGGCAACATGTTTTATACTTTTTCAGGTGGGGATAGCTA
>JBEGUX010000214.1:0-2714 GCA_041178685.1 Bacteroidota bacterium | reverse complement strand
AGACATCTCGAGAAATTTGATCTCAGTTATACAGACCCTAATGATCTGACCGATATTGATCCGTTGACCGGAGAGGCGAGCGTTCGGGAGATATCTTTCGGAAATAATCTGATGCGTCACTTTATTCTCGGTAGTGAAATTCTGCTCTCCCGTAACTTCCACCTGCGTGCTGCCTATAACTTTCAGCGCCGTCAAGAACTGGCGGTTGACACAAAACCCGGTACCGTTGGCTTCTCACTTGGCTTTGGCATAAAAATCAGCAAGTTTGTATTCAGTTACGGAAGAGGCAAGTATCATCTGGCTGGAGCTTCCAACCATTTCTCATTGTCGATGAACCTTGGGGAATTTGCTAAAAAGCAAAGCCGTTAAACAGCTTATTTAGTTTCTATGGCTGCCCGTTCCCGGATCAGCTGAAGGGTAAAATCGAGTTGCTCCTGCTGGTTCATATCGGAGTTATCCAGCACGACAGCATCGTCGGATTGGCGCAGCGGACTTTCTTTACGATGGGTATCTGTATGGTCACGCTCGGCGATGTTTTTCATTACCTCATCAACGGTCACCATAAATCCTTTTTCATTTAACTCGTCGAACCTCCGCTTGGCGCGTACTTCTTTTCTTGCGGTCATAAATAGCTTCAGTTCAGCCTCCGGAAAAACTGTCGTGCCGATATCACGGCCGTCCATTACAATGCCTTTACGGTTGCCATAACTTTTTTGCAAATCCACCATCCGGTGACGGATGGAAGGAATAGCACTGACAGGACTAACCAAGTCGGAAATGCGTAAATCACGGATGAGTTTTTCGACGTTGCGGCCATTCAAAACAACCTCCGATAAACCTGTTAAAGGATTGATTTCAAAAGATATATGAACTTTATCAAGAAATTTTTCAAGTTCACTTTCTGGCCAATTGGCCAGCTCGTCCACCTTTATGTTTTCTTCCAGCATGAACAATGTCACGGCACGATACATGGCACCGGAATCGATATAGCGGTAGTTTAAACGTTTCGCGAGGGCTTTAGCTAAAGTGCTTTTTCCACACGACGAAAAACCGTCGATTGCTATGACAATGGGAGTAGTGGTCACGCCGGGGATATCGTTTACAGTATAACCCGTCCTCCTGCTTAAGTGGATGGCTTCAGGCATGGGTTCAAAGGTAGCAAAAGGACCGTGAATTATTAAAGTGTGGTATTGGATGTTTAGATCTATTTATTTCAACCGACTTCTAAATATTCGTATTTTTGTAATAATGAAAGTTGAAATAGATTCCCAATCCGGTTTTTGTTTTGGAGTTGTTTATGCCATACAAATGGCAGAGGAGGAGTTGGACCGATCCGGCAAATTGTATTGTTTGGGTGATATCGTTCATAACAACATGGAAGTGGAGCGACTGCGAGCCAGGGGTTTGGAAATTATCGACCACGATCGTCTGCGGGAGTTATCCAATTGCAAGGTATTGATCCGTGCCCATGGCGAACCTCCGGAAACCTATCAGGTCGCATTAAAAAATAATATCGAATTGATTGATGCTTCGTGTCCGGTGGTCTTAAAGCTACAAAACCGGGTTCGTCTAAGTTTTGATGAGGTGGTGGAGCACGACGGACAAGTAGTTATTTATGGCGAAGTTGGGCATGCGGAGGTGAACGGGTTGGTTGGACAAACGGCCGGTCAAGCCATTATTGTACGGAGCGAAGCGGATCTGGATAAGGTTGATTTTTCCCGACCGGTTTATTTTTTCTCGCAGACAACGAAGAGCACCAAGGGGTTTGAGCAAATGAAAGCGTTGATTGAAGAGCGCTCACAAAAAGCCGTTGAAGATGAGGTGCGCGATGAATACTTGACCACCAACGATACGATTTGTCGTCAGGTATCCAACCGCGAGCCTCAATTAAGAAAATTCGCTGTTCACTACGATGTAATTTTATTTGTGAGCGGAAAAAAGAGCTCCAACGGTAAAGCTCTTTTTGAAGTTTGCCGCTCGGTTAATCCCAATACTTATTTTATATCTGACACGGACGAAATTGACCTGGGTTGGCTTGCCGGCAAAGCGACGGTTGGTATTTGCGGGGCAACCAGCACTCCAATGTGGCTCATGGAAAAAGCTGCTGAATTTATTCGGAATCATACGCCGGCTGAAGCCGTTTAACCTTTGATTTTATCACATTTTCAGTCTTTTTTTTGTATTCCATCTATTTGTGCTCAAAAAGCTGATTATCAGCTTGCTGTTCGTGGATAAAGTTCCCGCCACCTATTTTTAATTTCAAGTCTTTTTTGCTACCTTTGCAACCCCTTGTGCGTAGGACCGCCGGGGTGTCGATAATCCTAATAATTAGGCAATTACGGCAGAACTAAATTATCTAACCTTAACTAATACAATGGAAAATTTTAATTGGGACACTTCCGGTCAACAGTGGAATAGTTATTCTGCTGAAGAGCGCAGCCGGATGGAGCAGCTTTACGATCAAACGATGAACTCGGTTATCGAGCATGATATCGTGGATGGTTTGGTAGTAAGCATCAGTCCAAAAGACGTGCTAATCAACATCGGCTACAAATCAGATGGACTTGTTCCACTGACGGAATTCCGCCACATGCCTGACCTCAAAGTAGGCGACAAGGTAGAAGTGTATGTTGAGAAGCAAGAAGACAAAAACGGCCAACTTATTCTCTCTCACAAGAAGGCACGTGCTCTCAAATCATGGGATCGCGTTAATG
>JBEGUX010000213.1:0-3144 GCA_041178685.1 Bacteroidota bacterium | reverse complement strand
GTAGCAACAGCTGCCGGACTATTCATCCCGGTAGATGAGCTGAATGTATTCGGCAGCGGATTAGGATCGGATGGCTGGCAACCTAACTGAGAATAAAGAAAGTTACTTACGAATCGAACCGTGGTGTCCATGTAGGCAGCGTTGGAAAGGTATGGCACATGCCCGGCGCCGAAGTAGGTGTACATCGAATTTTCCAATCCGATCTGATCTGCATATTCATTGATACTGTAACTGCCATCCACTGTCATCAGCGGATAAACATTAAACAAATAAATAATTGCCGTCGCATAGGGAACGGTTTGATCCGTTGTGCCGTGCATACTGCACAATGGCTCATCATTAGGCTGCAACCAGGTACGATTACCAACAGCACCACATAAATTAATTACACCGGATACCGTAGACGGATAACCCGGATTGCCACTGTTACCTTCCAAATTTCCTAAAGCTACTGTATCAATCTCCACAGGAAGCTCAGCGACATCATCCAAATAGGCCAGGTGAAGTGCAGTGAACGCTCCGGCAGAACTTCCACCTACATAAATTCTACTCGGATCGATCTTGAATGTATTGGCGGTCGCAGCATCCTGACGAAAATAGCGAACTGCCGCTTTCATATCCTGAACAGCACGGTACACAGCTTGTGTTGCGCCGGCTTGCGTCGGAGGAAAAGGAATTCCAAGACGGTAATCTATAGATGCACAGACATAACCACGCTTGGCAAATCGATTACTCAGCGTTACAATATCATTATCTTGTCTTGTACCTGCCACAAAACTTCCGCCATGTGCCCAGATAATCAGCGGACGCATGGATGCTGTGTCGCCCGTTGGTTGATACACATCAAGACTAAGCTGAACTTGAGTTCCGGAAGAATTGATATTGGCTCCGAATACACGGTTAGGAGACGTTGTCACCGCGGAAAAAACTTCTGTATCAAATCTACCCGAAGTGCAGTCGATTACAGTTTGAGCGTTGGTAAAAATTACAGCACTTAGTGCAGCCAAAAGCGTGATGGAGTTCTTTATCATGGTGAAAAATTACAGCTATTTTTTGAATCATAAAAAAAGGCCGTCCGAAGACGACCTTTTTTATAAATGATAATTTATATTTAAAATATACTATCAGTATATCCTTAATTTACTACCAATTTCTTGGTTACTTCACCGGCACTAAAACCGATTTTTACAGCATACAAACCATTTGCAAGGCTCAAGCCACGGAAAGAATAGGCAGCCGCTTCATTGACAGCTACTTCATGAATCAATCGACCGTTGAGGTCCATGATATGGATGTATGAAGGCTTTTCCGTTACCTGTCGTAAATCTACTGTAAACTCACCCGCCGATGGATTAGGGAAAACAGAAACGGAAGCACTTAGTTGCTCAAGTTCTGCAACACCTACATTAAGACCCAGACAATAAACGATACGTGGATTCACATAATTCTGAATAGTATCGATATATGCCAATGCTTTTGCCTTTGACATATCAGGATTGGTAGCCAAACCGTTCATATAAGCTTGTGTACCGGCAGCAGCAGGCTGTCCGATTGCTTGCGCAAAGAAAACAAGCGCAGTAGAATCATACCATTCCCAAGGACCGGATTGAATAACCGGATTGGTATAGAATGGATAAAGACCATCTTCTCCTCCATTGACCGTATTTGCCTGAAGGGTGTAAGGATCGGAGAATGCTGCAGAATTGAAGCAGCTATTGTTACCAATGCGATTAGCTTTAGCAACTACCGGAGCACTGCCGCTAACGTCAACAACGTATTGTGGAGGTTGTGTAGGAACGTAAACCGGACCATCACCAAATGGAGCGAATGGATCTCCCACAACGTGGAACGCTACCATCGGCGCATCGCCGGGAGCCATCCAGGAGCTGTCGCCCAATGCACCGCCCATATTGAATACGAAACTTACTTTGTTATTATAACCGACGTGGTTGTTAGGATTGTTAACCGTAGTATCACCACCGTAACCGTCCCAGTCGCCCCAGATTTGCGGGATTACATAAGACTGCCCGGCGATAAATCCGTAAGCAGGATTGTTGGAATTCGAAAGGAATTTAGGAAGGTTGAGCTCAGCAACATTATCAACGGTTGCATAACCCATTGCGATATAACCGCCGGTACCCTGACCACCAAGAATAATGTTGCTGGTGTCAACACGAAACGGATTACCGTTGATCGTTGCTTCTTCACGGAAATAACGTACACAGGCTTTTGCATCCTGAATTGCACGGTAAACCGCTTGCAAAAGAGAACCTGTACGTACATCCTGGTCAGCACTGACCGGATTCCATCCGAGGCGGTACGACATAGCAGCAGCTACGTAACCACGGCGTGCAAACTGTTTACACATTTCTACTGTGGTACTGTCGAAACGGCTTCCGGTAGGATTAGAATTGATAACCGGAGGAAGAAAACTTCCGGTGTGCAAATAAATGATAAGAGGACGAACGGCTTGAGCGTCACCTACCGGCTCATAAACATCCATGGTGAGATTTTTCATCACCGGTGCTCCGGTCAGCACTTCTTTGTTTTGTCCGTAAACTACACTAGGTGTTACCTGAACCGAAGAGAATACCTCTGTAGTGTAACGCTGCGCTGTTGCAACCTGAGCAATACCAAGAGCTGCTACAGCCAGAAAAATGTTTCGTAATAATTTCGTCATGATGGTTGGTTTTGATTCGTGTAAATCTAGGGATTTACGGCGATGTTCAAAACCCCCAATCTTATCAATTATTCAACGTGACTAAAATGGAAAAATAACCCAATCGTCCAATCAGCGGCCCACCAAAAACCTCGTAATGCAGGTTATTTAACAAATTGGAACAGCCGAGCTTGAAAACGGAATTCATTTTGGGAACACGCTTACTAATCTGTACGTCAACGAGTTCGTAATCATCGATTTTACCTGAAAATTGCGGTGATCCTTCAAATTCAAAACCATCGACCCATTTGAAATTAACATTAAATCCGACACCGTTTACAGCTAGCTTGTTGAACAATACCGTTTCGATGTCACGACCGCTGAAGCCAATATTAAACTTGTGTAACGGCGTATTAAATGCCGGAATAAGCGGATCGTCTGATCCTCGTTTATTTAGCTGGTTCCATGAGTAGTTTCCATTGAAA
>JBEGUX010000212.1:0-3024 GCA_041178685.1 Bacteroidota bacterium | reverse complement strand
GCATATGTGCCGGAAGTAAAGAAATGACAACATCAGCACGGCTCACCTCTTGTTCAGTTTGAGCTGCATCACTTATATCGAATTTAATTGGCCGAGCATAGGGATGTCCATTCGTTTTCTCTTTTACCAATTCTTCGGAAACATCGGCAACTGTAATTTCCCAATTCTCTACTGCTGCTTGTTCCAGCAGATAATTGATTAAATAAATGGAGGAGCGTCCGGCTCCAATAAGAAAAACTCTTTTCATATAGCATACGAAGATAGCGGAAAGAAAATACCGAAAGAAATTGAACTATTTTTAAGGAGGTTGATTGATAGGCGACTACCATTAAAAAAAGGGAAATTATTTCCTGCCTATCTTTACAAGTATACAAGAAATTGAATAAATCATAAATTTGTGCTCAATATTAAAACCTCAAAAAACCAAGTCATTATGAAATCATCGTTCGCTTTAATCGGGCTCTTTCTGCTGTGTATTACAGGGCTCTCTGCGCAATCGAACAATGCGATTCTATTCACTGAAAATGGAGAACCTTTTCAAGTTATACTGAATGGCATTCTACAAAATCCAACAGCTCAGACAAATGTAAAAATGACCAGTCTGACGGCTGATGCCTACAAATGTAGAATCCTTTTCCAGGATACACGTCTTGGTTATCTGGATTTCAACATGGTATTTCCTGATATGAATGAAGAGATCACCTGGAATATTAAACGTAACAGTAAAGGAGAATTTGTAACTCGCTATATTAGTGCAGTTCCGTTAGCGGAAGCACCACCAACCCCACCCACTCAAACAGTAGTAGTTTATACAGCAACGCCGGTTGTAAGTGGAACTACAACGACTGTTCAGCAAACCCAGACTACGACCACAACAACTGGCGGTGGCATGCAGGGCGACAATGTAAATTTTAATATGGGCTTCAATGTCGATGGCGAGAGCGGATCTATCAATATAAATGCGAGTGGCCTGGATGTAGGAATGAACATAAACGATGGATACAGTTCTAATAGCTCTACAACTACCACGACCACCCATACTGTTACAACTACAACATCTGGAAATGGAGGCGCAGTGATTTCAAATCCTCCTCCGCGTCCTCAACAAATCGTTTATGTTAGCGGATACAATGGTGCCATTGGTTGTCCTGTGCCTATGAGTCCCGGCGATTTTTCAAACTTCAAACAAAGTGTTTCTTCAAAGGATTTTGAGAACACCAAACTGACCATTGCCAAGCAAGTTATTCAAAACAACTGTCTCACTGCGCAACAAGTCAAAGAGACGATGGGACTTTTCGATTTTGAAGCCACAAAACTCGACTTTGCTAAATTCGCCTATGGACACACCTATGATACCGGAAACTATTTCGTAGTCAACGACGCCTTTGAATTTGAATCATCGGTTGACGAACTCAACAAATATATCAGTCGCTAATATTCCAAGTTAAAATGATCAATTGAAAAAAGGCCGGCATTTGCCGGCCTTTCTGTTTTAATGCACTATTAAAATTAGTTAGCTGCCTTACGGAACAAATAACGCGTAAGGTAAATACCACCAGTAGTTTTTTCAGATGGACTTTGAACGCCGGTGGTCACCTCGAAAAGCTCCCACCCGTCCTTAGTGTACTCATTAATCTTATCAACGATCAGTCGATCGTTGTTGGAGATATTTCCAAAATTAATACCAGCCAAACTATAGAAATTCAGGAGGTCCTTCTCAATAGTTGTTCCAGTTTCATCCGTTGAAACAATTCGCGAACGGCCGATTCCACCTGGGACGATCGATTCAACGGTCGAAAATTGGCGATACTTGTATTCCGCCACAACAGAAGTTGACCGGAATGAAAACAGCGATAGTACTGCTCCAGAGAAAAGAATGCCGGTAATCAGGTATTTGATTTCTTTTTTCATGATTTTTGTTTTGTTGATTTGTGAATGATTGTAGTAAATTTATGCTCGTAAAAATAATAAACGAATACTATTGAAAATCAAATGCCATGTTAAAATCAATCAACCTTGTTATCATAACTACGTTTATTTTCGCAACAACAACTTTTGCGCAGGTAAAAGGAAGAATAGCATTTAAAGATATCGTTGTTGAGTCAAAAGGCAATCAAGGATTCGGAGCTAATGCTGATTATCCTTTTATCATGGGACAAACCACCAACAGTTATACATTGTATTCCAGCGATAGCCTGACGGTAACCGCGCGCTACAAGATGACCGCAAACAACAACCGTCGTAGCCAGATCAAAGACTCCAGTGTCCGTTTTAACATACACTATGAAATCACCTACCGCGGATACTCCTCCGATAAAAAGACGGAAAAAATGTACTTTCTGGATGATAGCCGGAGCTTTAAGGAAAAAGAGGTTTTCAACCTGAATACCAGCAAATTTTCGAATACCCAGATTCGAATCAGCTATACCGGCACGGTTTCTGAATAATCTCAAAAACGCCTTTTTCACGACTTTTCGGGCGGGTAATTTTGCTATCTTCGCAGCATGTTAACTCGCTTGATGATTTTGTCCGGCAGTTTTTTTGCCGGAACAGCAGTAGTGTTGGGTGCTTTTGGTGCTCATGGACTACGGAGCAAGATCAGCGCTGAGCAATTGCAATCGTTTGAAACCGGAGTTAAGTATCAGTTTATTCATGCACTTGCTCTACTACTACTTGGGCTTCTGAGTGATCGACTACCAAGCGGTAATGCTCGTTTCTCTTTTTATCTCTTTGCCATAGGAATTCTATTGTTCAGCGGATCAATTTACTTATTATCTACACGTGATTTACTAGGTATTTCATCCTGGAAAAGTTTTCTTGGACCTATAACTCCCATAGGAGGCTTGTGTATGATTGCGGGCTGGATTTCACTCTTCATCGCTGCCTACCGTAGCACTTCACTTTGAAAATACAACTACCACTTACTACAACCATGAAACGTTTATTAATTCTATCGCTCGTATTAGTTGGCTTTATAGCCTGCAAACGTCAGAATATGGCTCGTACAGCTAATGCGAGAAGTTT
>JBEGUX010000211.1:0-3204 GCA_041178685.1 Bacteroidota bacterium | reverse complement strand
TAGGATTCACTTCGACTTTTCCGGCTTCCAACTTTTCCAACGACAAAAAATCATTCAGAATCTCTGTGAGGTTTTTTACCGAAGATTTGATTCGGTCAATATGTTTGATTCTCTTTTCCTTGTTTTCAGTTCCTTCGTACCGATCAATCAATGAAATCGAAGATAAAATTGTGCTTAACGGAGTCCGGAATTCATGGGAGGCCATGGAAACAAACCTTGATTTCATCTCATTGAGTGTTTTCTCTTTGTTGAGTGCTTCAATCATTTCTGCCTCGGCTCTCTTTCTGCGTGTAATATTCCTGATTACTAATAATATTTCTTTTACATTTCCTCGATTATCAGGAAGTGGAACGGCATTCATACTGTAGTATCGTCCTGTGAACTCGCATTCTACGGAGTTGCTCTCCCAGTTGAATACCTTTTTGAGTAATTCGTCCATGCCGGCTTCTTTAACTTCAGCACAGAGGTTCATGCTCCGCCAGCTTTTTCCAATGAGTTCTTGTCCTTTTACACCAATTTCTTCCAGTTCCCGGCCATCTATAAAAACTATTTTCAAGTGTTCGTCTAATACACAAATAATTCCGTCAGGAAAGTTATGGGCGATTGTACTGTATAAGCGTTCACTGTTGCGTAGCGCATCTTCAATTTTAGCGCGCTCAATCATTTCTAATTTCAGATTATAGTTGGCCGTCTCCAGCGACTCATTTGCCGAAGCCAGCTGCGTGGTTCTTGTAGCTACACGCATTTCCAATTCTTCATTCGCTTTTCTGATTAATTGCTCCTGACGGTGTCGTTCAGTGATGTCAATGATAAAGCTGATAACGAAAGATTCATTTTCGATTTTAAAGGGACTTAAACTTATTTCTACAGGAACTTCTGAGCCATCTTTTTTTCTGGCAAATAAATTCATTCCCTTGCCCATTGCTCGGCTATGTGGAGATGAGTGATAATGGGCACGATGTTCCGGATGTTTTTCTGTAAATCGCTGTGGTACGAGTTGTTCGATTCTTTTTCCTAGTAATTCTTTAGAATCATATCCTAATTGTTTTTCAGCAGTTGGATTGGCAAGAATTATTTCACCACTCTTATTGCTAATAATGATTCCCTCTGTTGCAAATTCAAACATCGCATTCAGGTACTGTGTGCTCTTATGCAGATTAAGCTGAGCTTCTTTGTATTTGATAATTGCAAAAGTGAAGCTCCATACAAATAGTATAGGAAGTCCAATTGGAAGAATCTTATCGCGCAAATCGTTGTTCTGATTGACGAAGAAAAAATTGAGAATGATTAAGAAAGTGATTACTACACTGGTGTCAAAAGTGGTACGATTTCCCGGTATGGAAATAGTTAAAAGCACCACCAGCGGATAAAGTAGTTCAATGTGAATATTATCCGGTAGATAAATACTGCCGAAAAATATCAGTACCGTGGATACGGAAGCAAGTAGAAGTGACCTTTGTTTGTTATTCTTCACGTTGAAAAATCAGCTGCTGCGTATAAGTGAACTACCCTACAAAAGTAGGTATGTTTTACCGCATTCCAAGTTATTTATTAATAATCATCCAATAGTATGACAAACGTCATTAGTGGTGCTAGAGGAGTGATATACTTTTGATAAAAACGAAGCATAATGAAAGTTTCCGCGCTTCATCCGGTAAAGAAAATCCTTGTTCCTACTGATTTTTCAAAGCAATCCGGAGAAACCATTACCTATGCTGCCAACCTGGCTTCCAGGATTGACAGTAAGATTATTTTGTACCACGCAGTACACTTGCCGGTTCTTAATCCGAATGAATTTGCAGTCGCTTATTCGCAGGAAGATTTGGAGCAGGATTCGTTAGCGCAACTTGATGCTTTGCGTGATGATATTATTGAAAATACAGGATTCACGCAAATTGATATAGTAGCTGAGGGCGGAATGGCAATTAGCCAAATTTGTTCGTATGTGCGCAATCATGAAATAGACCTCGTTATTATGGGGTCGCACGGTGCTCATGGTTTGGGTGGACTATTAATGGGTTGTAATACTTCCGATCTGATTGCAAAGTGTTCTTGTCCTGTTTTGGCAGTCCCTTACGGCATCCCATTCGAAATTCCTGAAAAGATCTTGTTTGCTACCAATTATGCCGACAATGATTTTCAGTCTATTTATTTATTAACGCAGTACTTCAAAGTATTTCGACCTGAAATTGTTATCGCACACGTTGAAGCAAAGGGAAATCATTCGCTGGAAGATAAAATGATGGTTTGGTTTCGCGAACAAGTTCAGCGCAATATTCCCTACGACCGTATACGTTTTATTTTACTGCCTGCTGAAAATGCAGTAGATGCATTGGAAAGCCATTTAGAAACCGAACACTATTCGTTGATGGCGACGTCGATGCGTTCGCGCAATTTATTTGATTATTTAACCAGCCGCAGTCTTACTAAAAGTATGGTAAAGCATACCGCGATACCCTTGCTTGCTTTTCATGTTGTTAAAGCGTCCGGAACGCCACTTTTCTAATAAGCTTCAGATCCTCTCCACGAATTCTAATGCGAATGGACAAAGGATTGAAAATAGTACGCTTGTTCACTCGTCAAGGGGAGGATGTTTTTTCTCGTTTTACATACAGTAAAAGGCCAATAATCATTCGTGATGCAAATAATTCTGTCATCTTCGAACAGCCGGATGTAGAGGTTCCCGAACATTGGTCGCCGTTTGCTTCAGAAATTTTGGCTCAAAAATATTTTCGAAAGACAGGTGTGCCATTAGCAGAGGGTAAAAGTGGCGGTGAAACTTCCGTACGTCAGGTGATACATCGATTGGCATTAGCTTGGAAAACCTGGGCGTTGAAGTATGGCTATCTGAATTCTGAAACTGATACTGCGGCATTCTATGATGAGCTTGTATTTATGTTGCTATCACAAATGGCAGCTCCCAATTCTCCCCAATGGTTTAATACCGGTCTACATGAGGTATATGGCTTACGTGGTCCATCACAAGGACATTGGTATATTGATACAGCTAGTGAAAAGCCTATGCTTTCGGATTCGGCATATTCGCATCCTCAAATTCATGCTTGTTTTATACTTTCTGTTAAAGACGATCTAGTAAATCCGGGTGGAATAATGGATTTGTTTCTACGTGAGGCACGGGTTTTCAAATATGGTTCAGGCTCCGGTACGAATTACTCAGCATTACGCAGCGAAAAAGAACCATTG
>JBEGUX010000210.1:0-8160 GCA_041178685.1 Bacteroidota bacterium | reverse complement strand
AGTCTGGAGCAGCATTGTGCAAACGAATTCAATAAACTAAGGCCGACTGCATTTCCGGCAGTTTACTTTGAAAAAGACAATACTACATCGGATGGTACGAAAGGTGATTACATCTACCGCGAAACAGATCCGGAAGGCAATGAGGTTATTTCTATAATGTTCGAGATGAAAAATGAAGCCGATGAGGGAAATAATAAAAAGAAAAACGAAGATTTTCTCAAAAAGCTGGATGAAGACCGGACTAAAAAGAAATGTGAGTATGCCGTTTTAGTAACACTCCTTGAAGCAGATAATGATCTCTTCAATTCGGGGATTGTGGATTTTTCATACCGGTATCCGAAAATGTATGTTATCCGGCCACAGTTTTTCATCCCAATGATTACCGTACTTCGTAATGCCGCGCTGAATTCTATGAAGTACAAAGCGGAACTACAGCTTGTAAAAAATCAGAACATAGACATCACTAATTTCGAAGATCAGCTTAACGAGTTCAAGGATACTTTTTCTAAAAAATATAGACATGCAAGCGATCGATTTCATGATGCTATTGATGAAATCGACAAATCAATAAAGGCGCTTCAATTAGTAAAGGAGAATCTTTTAAAATCCGATGATCATCTGCGCATAGCCAATCAAAAGGCAGATGAACTAACCATCAAGAAGCTAACAAAAGGGAATGCTACGATGACCCAAAAGTTCAAGGAATTGAATGGTGGTAATAATGACCATTCAAACAGTTAAATATAGCCGTTGAATTGATTTATCAGAGCAAACTTATGCCAATTATCGAACCTGAAAAAAGTTAGTCACGAAGCTGTTTTACTAGAAATAATTACTGATAGCATCGGTTTCCTGAATATAATGAATTAGCTGCCGCTTTATAAGAAGGGTCAATACATATTGATAGAATATAAAACGGATAAGATTGAAATTGATCCAAACAGCTAAACAGCTTTCTAAAACTTGTAATTTGTAAATTGTACGCATTTACCTGTATTAAATACTAAAAACAAAAAAATGACAAACACAGAAAAAATTGCAATCCAAGGAGTTCTTACGTTGTTAATTAATGAACTATACAATGTAAGACTTGAATTAAAGCAACTCAAGGCTGATTATTATGAAGATGAAGATGAACTCGAAAGCGAAACCGATATTGAGTTAAACAAAGACACTTTTATTAACATTATCGATATAATTTGTAATACAGACAATTAAAAATAATGGTTTGGTCAGTTCCTTTTGGCCGAAAATGTAAATTAACTTTTATTTATCGTATACTGCCCGTCGGAATCGCCTTTCTGAAAACATGTAAATTAATTATTTAATGTCGTATACCATCGGTTAGTACCTTTTGGCTGAAAATGTAAATTAGCTTTTTACTATCGTATACTGTCAGTCGGTGCCTCTTTGCCGAAAATGTAAATTGCTTTTTAATTATCGTATACTGTCAGTCGGGGCTTCTTTGCCGAAAATGTAAATTAACTTTTATTTATCGTATAATCCCGGCCAGAACCGCCTTGCTGAAAAATGTAAATTAGTTATTTACTCTCGTATACTGCTAGCCGGAACCACTTTACCGAAAAATGTAAATTAGTTTTTTACTCTCGTATGCTGCCGGCCGGAACTGCCTTTCTGAAAAATGTAAATTAGTTTTTAACTCTCGTATACTGTCAGTCAGGATTGCTTTGCCGAAAATGTAAATTAGTTATTTACTATCGTATACTGGCGGGCCGCAAATCTGAAAATGTAAATTAGTTTTTTACTCTCGTATACTGCTGGTCCGGAACGGCCTTGCTGAAAATGTAAATTAGTTATTTACTATCGTATACTGGCGGGCCGAAAATCTGAAAATGTAAATTACTCTTTAATTATCGTATTCTGCAAGTCAGGGTTACTTTTCCGAAAATGTAAATTACTTTTTAATTAGCGTATACTGCAAGTCAGGGTTACTTTTCCGAAAATGTAAATTAACTTTTATTTATCGTATACTCCCGGCCGGAATCGCCTTTCCGAAAAATGTAAATTAGTTATTTACTATCGTATACTAATGGGCCAAAAATCTGAAAATGTAAATTAGTTTTTTATTCTCGTAAACTGCCGGTCCGGAACGGCCTTGCTGAAAATGTAAATTAGTTTTTTACTCTCGTATACTGCCGGCTAGAACTGCTTTTCTGAAAAATGTAAATTAGTTATTGATGATCGTATTCTGATTTCCAGAATTAATCTCATATAAAATATAAAATCTGGAGATGATAATAGGCAAAACAAAACATTTCTTTACAAAGCAGCTTCCTTACTCCTAATCACAAACGCCCGGACGGATAGCTACTTTGAAATGAGCAGGCAATAGTTTTTGCAAAAGATAGCGGATGCCCAATTCCATCATTTCTATATCGTGATCCCTGCGTATCGAGCTGTAAGAATATTCTCCGGTAAACTTGTAAGGATTTAAATGATAAAATACATTGACTACGGTATCGCCATCTTCCAACAATAATATTGCCCGGCAGTGTTCGCCATGATCTTCTTTATTTCGGATGAGGTAATGGGAATGACCCAATGTAAATTTTTTGCCACGGGCTTCTTTTAGGGCCAATTTAAATATCTCATAATTACCTAGTTCACCTGCAAAGTATTTGCTCTCATTGGCACTGAATTCGCCACTATGGTCACTCCAATCGTAATAATAGAACACATCATTTAAAGGATAGGGATAGGGTAAAAATTCAGTGCCTGCTAATTCCGGCATTGGCTTTTCAATTAAATCCTTATAACGGTCAAAATACTTCCGGTTTTCCGCAATTTTCTTCTCCTGTGATTCTTTCCTTTTTTGTACACGTTCCAAATACTCATTAATGATGCATGAGCTGTAATCAGGCCAGTCTGCCGGTAGCAAGCTCAGCCGGCTATTCAGTAACGGAATGGCCTCATAAATTTCCTTTTGAGCAAACCAATCGATGATATAAGTTAGCATCGGCCGATTTAAAGCAAAAAAATAATTTTTGAGCGGATAGTATTTATTTTTGTCTTTAGGATTTTGTGGGGTGGGAATGTTTTCACCTGCAAAACCTTCAAATCCGGGAAGGCGCATGGGGTCATTGTAAATCATAGCCTCCAAACTGTTTGCATCAAACCGTTCTTTCATGGCATGAATAGCATCATCCGTGGGCAGTTCATCGCGATACATATATTTAGAGGCATAATCAGCATCTTCTTTTAAAAGGTGAATGCCGTAAAATTCCATCAGCAATTTCCTGGGATCTGACATCCCCTTTCTCACTTGAGCCATCCTCACGCGTTCAAATCGTGCATGTTTAACCAAAAACGCCCTGAATACATTGTCGTCAATAAATTTTGCAAGCAGTTTTTCGCTCCATTTATTTTTTTCAAGCATCAGGTCAATATCATAGAAATACAGATGCTCTTTTTTACATACGGAGCATCTCCATTCAACAATTTCCATTCGATTGCCCCAAGCTTTGACGGGAAGGTCTAGGCATCCATCCACATAACAATCGCCCCGCATTCGTCGCAGAAAATCTTTTAAGCTCATAGTTGCAATAGTTGATATTGATAAGCAAAGTTAAACTGATGCGAATTTAATTAAGGAAGGTGTACGTATAGCATTAATCGCTGTTATACCAATGCAAATTTAGCTACTGCATCACTCGTCATTTTTTATGACAAGATGGAGATCGTAAAAAAACCATCGTTTCCTTTCCGCAATGAAGATATTTCCATTCCACCATTTCGATCCGTGATCCGTGGAAGCCAACCGGAACTTCAAAGCATTTAAAAGACCCGGGACTTTTACAGTTTTCCCTATGAAGAGTGTTCAGAATATTGGTGCCATTCATAATTTGGTTCCCGGAAAGACTACCTGCAAAATTCTTTATCTTCCAACAAAACTACTCATTAAATTTAATTTCTCAAGCGCTCCTACTGCCGCATTAATTTGATCCAGCACGTCCCCCGATTTGCTGCTGCGGCGCTTCAGCATATTAAATAATACGGAGATACGCTCCACGCCTGATCTCTTCTGCAGCATATAATGCTGTTGCGATTTGAAGTCGGGAATGAAACGGACTGTTTCCGGGAATGGTGTTGAAGCGTCAAGCATGTTCGCCATGAAGTCGCGGCATTCTTCTTCGTGCTTAAAGAAATCCAGCAGTGCGGCAAAGGATGCACCGGATTTTGGACGAAGTACTATGTAGTAAAAAGTCTTGTCGTTTCCGTCTTTTGAATAGTTGAAGTAGGGCATCACGAAGCCGTCGTTTCCAATCAGGAACAGCAAATCGCCGGGCTGTAGTCTATCTGTGGAGTCGGCACTTAATGCCGCGTAACGTTCTTTAACAGCTTCCATTTCGCGTGCCCCTTCGGCGTTCATCGCACGGAGTTTCTGAAGAAACGCATCTTCATTTGTATTCATTTCGCTGACGTCTAACGTCCCAATATGATAGGTCTTATCGTAAAGTGCCGGCAAGTCGTGCACATTAAAGACTTTTTGTACGTCGTCCAGCGCAACCAGCTTTTCATTGAATGAAGGAAGAAATACTTTCGGCGCTTCAAACCAGTTAGCCACCGGTAACTCCTCGCGGCGAATGTCAATGGTTTCATCACCAGCCCCCTCGTGGTTGAAACGTAGAATGAAACGTATCCATTCTACGATTTCTTCCGGTTGACGGAGTTCAAATTCGAATACTACCTCATCGGTATATTCATAACCATCTCCATCAATGTACTCGATGTATTTACGATTGTCCTTGGTTAGTTCCACCTGACCTTGGTAGTAGAACCGAACCTTATGATTCGGATAGATGAACACATTCAACCCGTTTGAAACAGACTCGTACACTTTGATCGTTCCATTTTCAAGAGAAGGGTAGAGGCTGTAGTTGTCCTTCTCACGGCTGGCATCAATGCCAATACTTAGAGTTTTTCCATGTTCATGATCTTCAATGTAAGTGTGAAGTACACGATCTCCCAATTCTTGTTTACAGTAGTCGATGATTTTTTTATAGCTGACCATGATGATTTAATTTTTTGCAATTTAATTATATTCTATTTTTTATTTCTCTGATACGGCAAAGGCCGGTATTAGCTTATCGATAAGATAATCACGAAAGCATCTTTTGGAACACTTCCTTGTGCTTTCAATTTGGCAACAGCTTCACTTTCATTGGGACCATACAAGTGCATGGATGTGCCGGAAGTGGTGTTGTTTACTTTGTACCTTACGTAATAGCTTTTTGTAGTTGGCATGGTAGTTAAATTTATGAGTTAGTGATTTTAATTTTACTATTATTGAAACAGATCCGGCTTTTCTTTTCTTACCTGTCAGGTCCCCCTGAACTATTATCAGTTCAGGGACACCCTGAACTTCCCCTGAAATTAACAACATAAGGCTCTATCACATTCATCAGGATAGTTCAGGGATACCCTGAACTTCCCCTGAAATTCACAACATAAGGCTCTATCACATTCATCAGGATAGTTCAGGGGGTGGCTAATCAGGTAAAAACCAAAAAAACAAAAAACAAACTATGAACTGTCTTCTTTATACTATACGCTGAACTTAGGTAATTCTTAAGTGGCCCCGCAAAATTTTTTTCCTTTTTTAATTGGCCGGTGGCCGGGTTCCTGAATCTCAATAATAAGACTCAAGAAACCCGTTCTGTCGGCCGAATCAAACTATAAACCCCAAAAAACAAACAAAGAACACATTACACTATACTATACGATCAATGGTCGCAAGATTTAAATGCTGCAGTAAAAAATAATTACCGCAACATTTTCACCATCAGAAACCAATTTTATTTCTTTTTTCAGTAGCTCCTCGAAACCCTGTTTCTTCATTGCAGAACTTTTCAATGAGCTCTTTCCCCGGCGTGATGCCGCTAATCACCATTTCTGTGACTATTTTACGCGCCACGTTTTCTACTTGTCCTCCGGAGAGATCGTATGTTTCTGCAAGAAAGGCTGCATCACTGGCGGTAATGCCGGGGATTCGATCCATTAAGATTTTTGCACGGATGTCAGCAGAAGGTTTGTCAAACCTCACCTTGTAGAGGAAGCGGCGGTCGAAAGCCGGATCAAAGTTGTTGTGAAGATTGGTGGTGGCAATGAGAATACCTTCAAACTTTTCCATCTCTTCCAGAAAGATGTTCTGAATAGCATTGTTCATTTGATCCACCGAACGCTCAACGTTAATACGCTTGTTAATGATGGCATCTGCCTCGTTGAGAAAGAGAATAGGAGTCTTATCAAGACCTTTGCAGAGTTTTCTGTACCCATCGAAGATCGCCTTCGCCTTTTTCTCACTTTCGCCCACCCATTTATCCTTGATACTGCTAATGTCCACCTGACGGATGGCACGTCCGGTCTTCTTGGCAAGTTGCAAGACGCTCTCTGTTTTTCCTGTACCCGGACCACCGTAGAAGAGCACGCAAAGACCGGCGTTCATGTTTTGACTTTTGAAGCGTTCGCAGAGTTGGCCGTATTGATCGGGCAATAGAATTCCCTCCAAACGGTTCATCTCTTGTATGGAAGATTCGTTATAGTAGAGATTTTTGACTGCAATTTTTTCAGGTTCGATCAAATCGCTGGATACTATTCGCGTTTCCTCTGCCAGGATCAACTTTGCTTCGTCACCAAGAAAGGCGATTTTCCCGGCTTCGGTCAACTCCACGTACTCGCGTGATTGAACGTCGTCTCCCTCCCAGGTGATCAAGCCTTTCGTGAAGAGCGGAGTGTTTCCCAAAGTGTATTTCCTTCTTAAGGAAAGACGCTCGCGACCGCCCCGCGCATAGGAGCTGATCATATCCCCGAGACTGTGCGAACGGTATCCATTCATAGTACGATGAAAGATGTTCATCACGATCATGAAGTCAACTCCACTAATGTTGTGTTCTTTTGACCATTTGCATACGGGCAATTCCGGATTGACTTCGCGTAGCTTATCAAAGTATTCAGTTGCCTGAAAGATACTCATGCGATCGCGTTGAACGCGCTCAAAGCATCTGTCGGCAAAGTCACTCAATCCGTAGAGGTCGGTCTCGAGCGTTTCAGGGACAGGTACGGTGTTACCATAAACCTTGTTTTTGATCTCGGTGTGTACGAAATAGGTAAAGCGTCCGGAATAACTCTCCTCCTTGCCAATTAGTCCCATGTCAATGAGCTTGTTTAACTCACTTATTAGGTACCGGTATTCGCTAAGATTTATTTTAAGAAAACTAGCGATTTCTTTAACTGTGACGTAATCTTCATCCACGCACTTAAAGAATATCGAGGCGAAGTGCAACGCCGTGAATGGAGGAACCTTCATCGCTTCTCCCAAGCGCTCGCAGTGGGTGTATAATTCCTCGTCCACCAAGTACGCACTTACTTTGAAGTCTTCACCCTCAAGCACCCCGCCGATTTTATCAATAGTATCTAGTATGTCGAAGCTTGTGTTTTCCATGTCGGTTAGTGTTTCTGTTATGTAATACGCGAAAAGGATGGCTTTCTTTAGTGAGCTAAGAAATTTTTTTAATTTCTGCCGTAATCGAGATTATTGGGCGAAAAGAGCTGTTTCGCGAAGCAGTTCATTGATTGACGTAAAGTTTACCCGCATTTTTTGATCGTACCGCTCGCTGATTTTTTTGAAACGATTGATCCATTCCAATAATCCGGGTTGAAGTTTCCCAACAGGTACAATGCGCTGCTCTCTTACCGACCAGCCTTCACCGTTAATAGCGCCCGATAGAGGGCTTCCGGCGATACGAATCATGTAAACCGTATCTCCCTCTTCCGTTTTGATGACCAGGTATTTTTCTTTTTTCCACGATTCGAGTAAGGCGCCCAGGCAATAGTAGACACCACCAATATGTGCTCCGCCCGATGAAAGCCATGGTGTTCGAATCAGAAAGTATTTACCGTTGTTAAGCACTAGCCGTTTGTGACGCATCACGTCGGTGAAATTATCCTTTAGCTTATCTGCTGCAGTTTTTTCTAAGGATTTCCGCCGTTTGATGAAATAATGGTCGTAGGCACTACGGGAAAGCTCCAATGATTTTCCACGAACCCACTGTTTGTTATCGTGCAGTACGCTTTTTGGGTAGTGCACTCGTATTCCGTCGCAATCAGCTAGCAAGAAAGTTTGGGTCTCTTCTGCTAGTA
>JBEGUX010000209.1:0-6383 GCA_041178685.1 Bacteroidota bacterium | reverse complement strand
ATGCCTCCCTTGATAGCAGCGTTTCGTATGTCGGTATGGAAACCTGTAAGCAATGTCATGCAGACAAATACGAGTCGTACCTCAGAACAGGAATGGGTAAGTCATTCGGCATTGCTTCCCGGCAAAAATCATCAGCGTCATTTGAGGGTTCTCCGGTTGTTTATGATGGTTATGAAAACCTCAATTATCATCCGCATTGGATCGGTGATCAATTTTTCATTGATGAATTTAGAATAGCATCCGGCGATACCATTTATAAGCGAAGTGAGCAGGTCAGCTTTATTGTTGGATCCGGACAGCATACCAATTCCCATCTGAAATGGACCAATGGTTATTTATGGCAGATGCCGCTTACTTTTTACACACAGGAAAAGAAATGGGATTTACCTCCGGGCTTTGAGAACGGACAAAACAGCCGGTTTGGCCGCAAGATCGAATCAGAATGTATTTCTTGTCATAACGGCTATCCTAAGTTGGTGGCGGGATCGGAGAATAAATATGTAGCGATTCCCAATGGTATTGATTGTGAACGCTGCCACGGACCCGGTAGTCGTCACGTGCAGCTGAAACAATCCGGTGAATGGATTGATACAGCTATTGCGATCGACTATTCCATCGTCAATCCTGCTAAGTTACCCATTGATCTTCAGTTAGACATTTGCCAGCGATGCCACATTCAGGGGAATTCCGTTTTGAAGCGCGGTAAAACGTATTATGATTTTAAGCCGGGAATGCACTTGTCGGAAGTTATGGACGTTTATATGCCGGTTTATAAAGGTCAGGAGCAGGAACATATAATGGCTTCGCATGCGGAACGAATGAAAATGAGCGCCTGTTTTATTACCGGAAAAAAACAGGCAGAGAAAAGCGCAGTAGCTGACTTGCGACCGTACAAAAATGCAATGACCTGCGTGACATGTCATAATCCGCACATTAGTGTCAACGAAACAGGCAAGGAAACGTATAATAACGCCTGTAAAAACTGTCATGGAAAGTCGCAGGTGAAAACGAATGCAACTTGTTCAGCGGATATGAATTTACGTAAAAAGCGTAACGATGATTGTGTCGGCTGTCATATGCCTAAGAACAATACGATTGATATTCCTCACGTTACCACAACCGACCATTATATTCGCCGCGGTGTGGATATAAAAACCAAGACAGCCATTAAAGAGTTTGTTACGCTTGCCTGTATCAACAATCCACAGTCTGATAAACAATCACGCGGAGAAGCATTTTTAAATTACTACGAAAAGTTTGTGCATGATGCGCGCTATTTGGATTCTGCAAAATTTTACCTGGATGATAAATCAGATGCAACCTTCCTCTCCAATTATGAGGCGCTGGTACGATGGTCATATCTGAAGCAGGATTATAATAAGGTTATAAATTATGCTTCACGAAAGGCTAACACGAATGATAAGCGTAATCCCAAAGTGATCGATAGGGAAGTTGGCTGGACTTGCTACAGAATTGCTGAGTCGTATCAACAACTTGGTGATTTGAAAGCTGCATTGGCATATTATCAATCGGCAGTTACCAATTTACCTTACCAGCTGGATTTCAGAATTAAGCTAGCTGGCATTTTGGATGAAATGGGTAATGCTGAGGCGGCTCGAAAAGAGTACCTATTAATCCTTCAGGAGGATCCCCAAAATGTTTCCGCGCTTGTAAATTATGGGTATTTGCTGGCAGCTTCCTACCAACAAACTGCTGAGGCCGATAAACTGTACGATAAAGCATTGTCCTTAGATCCGGATCATATTCAGGCATTATTAAACAAAACGGGTACTTCGGTGCTGAAAGGTGATCTAGTTGCTGCGCGTGGTTTTTTATCCAGGGCGCTGAAACTGGATCCATCCAATCCGCAGGGGCTACGCATGAAATCTTTGTTATTGAAGCAATAAATCATTGCCTCTAATCTTTTCTTTACCTTTACTTAACAATTTCGTTACGTTGTTCAACTAAATTCACCGGAAAATAAAACAGTGCAGATGTCTAAGAAGATTTTACTGGTGGACGATGAACCGGATATCCTTGAGTTTATGGAGTATAATCTCAAAAAGGAGAATTATACCATTATAAAAGCCAACAACGGAAAAGAGGCTATACTTAAGGCTAAAGCTGAATTACCTGATTTGATTATTCTTGATATTATGATGCCGGAAATGGACGGTATCGAGGCTTGCCGTATCATCCGCGAGGATTCGCAACTGAAAGATACGTTGGTTGCTTTTCTTACGGCCCGAAACGAGGATTACTCACAGGTTGCCGGATTTGATGTTGGTGCTGATGATTACATCACTAAGCCTATAAAGCCACGCGTGTTGGTCTCTAGAATTCAAGCCCTCTTACGCCGAAATAGAAGTGGAAGTGAGGTTGCTACCAATTCGACAGCACCAATGACCATTGGCGACTTGCTTATTGATCGTGAGCGTTACATGGTGGAAAAGGCCGGTGTACGCCTTGAACTTCCTCGTAAAGAATTTGAATTGTTAGCGTTGCTCGCATCGCGTCCCGGAAAAGTGTTTACGCGCGACGAAATTCTGGAGAAAGTTTGGGGAAATGAGGTTGTCGTAGGCGATAGAACGATAGATGTTCACATTCGTAAATTGCGTGAAAAGCTGGGAGAAGAATTAATCAAAACAGTTAAAGGTATTGGTTATAAATTTGATTTCTGATAGTCCCAATAGACAGTGCTAAAAAATCCTACTCCCCGAGTTCTTGCCCTGCTGGCAGCATTATTTACTTCCGTTATCGTTATTTTAGTTGAATACCTTACCAGCTTCTCCGGTTTTTTTGAGAAGAACTGGATTTCCATGCCTTTCGTTTTTATTATTTCATTTCTGGCTACGTTTCTTACGTTTCAGTCGTTGCTTGAGGTCTTCATCTATCGAAAAATTAAATTGATCTATAAAACCATATCAACGTTCAAGGACTCGAAAGTAAAGGCCATCGAGCGTGTTGATCTCTCCGAAGATATCATTGGCAATGTGAATAAGGAAGTAATGTCCTGGCAAGAAGATCAATCCAAAGAAATTGCAGAGCTCAAACAGATGGAAGATTACCGTAAAGAATATCTTGGTAATGTCTCCCACGAATTGAAAACGCCTTTATTCAGTATTCAAGGTTATATTCACACGCTTTTAGAAGGTGCATTGCATGACCCGGAAGTCAACGTGCACTATTTACAGCGTGCTGCTCGCTCTGTGGAGCGGCTTTGCTTAATCGTTGATGATCTTGAAGCTATTTCCAAGCAGGAGAGTGGTGAGATGGTGCTGGATCAGCGTACGTTTGATATTCACGATCTGGTAAAAGATGTATTTGATTCGCTCGAACTTCGCTCGCGGGAGCGAAATATTCGTCTGGCATTTAAAGAAGGTAGCGATCGCTCATTCATGGTGGTTGCTGACAAGGACAGGATACGACAAGTACTTATTAATCTGATAGTAAATTCCATAAAATACGGTCGGGCGGATGGTTCTACCGTTGTTGGGTTTTACGATATGGATGAAAATATTTTGGTCGAAATTACCGATAGCGGAATTGGAATTGAACCTCAGCATTTGGGAAGAATCTTCGAGCGTTTCTATCGCGTTGATAAGAGCCGCTCTCGAGAGCAGGGTGGAACCGGCTTGGGATTAGCCATTGTCAAACATCTTATTGAGGCACACAAGCAGAATATCAGTGTGCGCAGCACGCACGGCGTTGGTACAACCTTTACGTTTACGCTTAAAAAGGGGGATTAATTGACTTCATAGTCGCTTCAGATTTTGTAGCGATATTCACCTTATGAAATATGTCATGAAACCCTTTCTGGTAGCGCTTTTTGCTGTTGCAGTACTTGTTTATTCCTGTGATCAGGAATCCAAAAATGATTTTTCAACCCTAAAAATATCGCTTACCGATAATCCCGGTAACTACGACAATGTATTCGTTGAGGTGGTTGGAGTAGAAGTGCATACAGATGCCGATGGTTGGCAGTCGATGCCTGTTGATACGGCAATTTATGATCTGTTGACCTTGCAAAATGATGTTGATACAGTGTTGGTTACACCTCAATCGCTCCCGTCCGGACGTATTTCTCAAGTTCGACTTATTCTTGGTGATAGCAATACGGTGGTTGTGGCTGGAGCTAGTTTCCCGCTGGCATTAAGCAGTCAGGATGAAACCGGACTGAAGTGCAATGTAAATGCTATCCTTCAGCCGAACACGGCCTATCATCTGATGCTCGACTTCGATGCGAGTCAATCCATTCTTCAAACTGGAAATGGTACTTACCGGTTGAAACCGGTGGTAACCGCATTTTTCCAGTAAATAATTTAAAGGGTTTTCTGCATTACGAAATGCGGAATAACACCGAAGAGTAAATACGAAGGTCCGGTAATTACGTATCCATTAGCTTTGTAAAATGCTACCGCATTTTCTCGAGCATCGAGTATGAGCTCTTTCATTCCTTTGCTCTTTGCTATTCGTTCTAATTCCTGAATTAGTTTTTTTCCCAATCCTTTTCCTTGGTAATCCGTATGAACGGCCATAGAACGTAATTGTCCTTGTTCCGTACTGTTGATTTGTAATCTTCCTGCGGCAAGGGCATTTCCTTTATCGTCCTTGATAAGTATATGTATGGATTCATTTTCCGTTTCATCCATCGTACTGGCGTAGGATTGATTCCATGGTTTGCGAAGAACTTCGTAACGGAGTCGATAGTATTTTTCCAAATCCTCCTCTGTTTTGGGCTCGACTAATAGTATATTCAGCGGTGATTTCATTTTTTGTTTGTCGTAAGGCTGATATTTTCGTCTCCTTTTTTGTACGGAAGATAAGTGCAAATCAATTGAAACATTTCATCAGTTGTGCGCATACTTCCTTCGCGCTCTGCGACAGTCTGCGGTGGATGGAAAGGATTCAACGGATTGTTCTCCGTATTATCAAAAACGCCTTCTACTACGATAGTTGTTCCTGCAAGCAATACCACCATTTTTTCAAACGTGTAGAAATATTGCCAGCGGAAATCCCACTTTGAAATACGTATTAATCGAATAGTGTCGTTTGTTGGTGTAAGTCCATAGGCTTTAAACGAGGTGCCTAGCAAGTGCATGTGTGGATTGATAGTGAGTAGCGATATAGTTTCCGGTAGTGTGTAGCGCGTGGTAAAGGTTTGAATTTTTCCGGGAGCAATGATGAGTGGCGGAACAATGGGAGAAATTCCGGAGGTGCCAAGGATAAATTCTCTCGTTGGACGTTCGGGAGCTTTCTTCATAAAGAAAAAATTGAATGTTGTCCTGTCCGATGTATCAATAGGTGTAGGCCCGTAATGAATATTGTCTAGCAGTAATACACTCTTTTTCTTGATTCTGTAACCACCAATTCCTTCCGGATATACCGAAGGTTCAACGCCTGGAAGGTAATTTGTTACTGAAGGCGTGAGCAATGGATAGGTGCCGTCATCGTTAGGAAGATCAAGTAATTGATAAGCGCTTGATTTATCGTGGAGTTCTGTATCAACTGCAGACAAACCTCCTCGAATATTTTTCTTTTTGCCGTCATCGTACTGCACTAAATGGCCGTTAATATGGTGCACCAATTTTTTATTCTCAGGAATAATTTCGATGACTTTTACGAAGGTGTCGCTGTTCAATTCGATGGGTACTTTCATCATCATGAAGCGATCTTTATTATCACCGGCAAGTAAAAAGCGTGTCGGTAAACTCACGGAGTAATCAGGTGTACCAATTGCACTTCCGGAAGGAAATGTTGGTGTTGGAATTTTATCGTTGTTATCACCTTCTTCCATACCTGATGCAATCCAGGAATCGATCAATGCTATTTCTTCAGTGGTTAACCTTTTTTCTTCCCGAAAATGAACGTAGTCGGGATCAGCCGGCCATGGCGGCATGAAACGTGTTTTTATACTGATTGCAATTGTCTGCGCATGTTTAACGGCATCTTCGTAGGTGAGTAAGTTAAAGGGACCTGCTGAACCCGGATGATGACATGGCGAACAATTTTTATAAAGTATCGGAGCAATGTCTTGGTTAAAGGTTACTTTTTCTTTGGGCTTATCAGTGGCACACCCAATCAGAAAAGAAAAGAGAACATATAAAATATAAGTCTGCTTAGTAAGAAAAATTGAAGTTGCCGATTTCATGTATTCTTATTCTATGATACAGCCAATTGGAACTGTTACAGGATTGGATATTACCTTATTCGTTGCGAGTTCGTCCATCGCATTTTTCAGGTCGTGTTTTGTGATAATTGATCGCTTTTTACCGAGCGCATACATCCAGTCGTCAATCCGTCCGGAATAAACAACTGCACCGTTTTTATTCAGCAGAAATACTTGAGGAACGGTTGTGGCTTTCAACTGACGCACTACTATT
>JBEGUX010000208.1:0-4535 GCA_041178685.1 Bacteroidota bacterium | reverse complement strand
ATTTGTAGCGATGGCGCACGAATTATCCACGTTATTTACCGGTAGAAAACAGATCATGTTGGAGGAAGTTGATTCCACTAACACTAAATTGATTTCTATTCTTCAGCATGTCGCACTTCCTGAAGGAACTGTTGTGAGCACCGTTTTCCAGTTGGGTGGCAAAGGACAAGGTCAAAACACCTGGCATAGCGAGCACGGAAAAAATCTGCTTGCCAGTTTTCTTTTTCGGCCCGACTTCATTGCTACTGAAGAAATTTTTGTTTGGAACAAGGCGGTCGCACTAGCTATTTATGATGCCATTCAATTGTTTGCCGGTAATTCGGAACGCGTCAAGATCAAATGGCCGAATGATATCTACGTGGATGATTACAAACTCGGAGGGTTGCTGATAGAGAATTCGATTGCCGGTACTACCCTTCGTCAATCCGTGGTGGGAATTGGTATCAACGTAAACCAAACTGAATTTCCCGATGAAATACCCAACCCGATTTCACTGATACAAGTATTGGGAGTTGCTGTAGAATTGTCATCCGTGCTCAACGAAATTGCCAACGCATTGGAGCGTCGTTATCTGCAATGCAAACGAAAAGATTATACAGCTCTAAAAAGCGAATATCAGCAACATCTTTACCGATTAAACAAGAAGTCGCTGTTGGAGGCGGACGGGCGTAATTTTTCCGGTACTATCACAGGCGTCAACGAAAACGGACAACTACAAGTACAATTGGAAGACGGTAACGTCCGTGCATTTGAGTTGAAACAAATACGGTTTTTAACCACTATATCAGAATAAACCTGCTGCGACTCCGTTACAAGACGGATCCAAAAAACAGCTTGAAAGGATATTAAAATTACTGCTGCATTTTCGACTGATTTTTTCCGTATTTTCGTGATAATCAACTTTAACAACGAGATTTACGTTCCCAATACCTGAATGACGCCAAAAACCAAGGCTCCTGCCAAGAAGACCGCTACCAAGACCGCCAAAAAGGCCGTCAAAAAAACAGCAAAAAAAACGGTAAAAATTTCCGATCCATCACTGCTACTTCGTGACGCTATCGTTAAAGGCATGCAGGAGAAAAAAGCGAAAGACATCGTTTGCATTGATTTACGAAATGTTAAAACAGCGATCGCTGACTTTTTCGTTGTCTGCCATGCCGACTCTCGCACTAATACAGAGTCAATTGCCCGTTCCGTCGATGAAATCGTTCATAAAGAGCTTGGCGAAGACCCTACTCACGTAGAGGGAAAATCCAATGCTGAATGGATTCTGCTGGATTATTCCGGTGTCATTGCTCACATATTTTTAAACGAAAAACGTGAGTTTTTTGGCCTGGAGCGGCTTTGGGCTGACGCAGAAATTGAAGCTGTGCCAAGTAACTATTAATACCTAAATTTGTTAATCAGACGAGTTGTCAGGTGACGCCTTAATGGCATCATAATTGACCTTTTCCCATCGATAACCAAGGAAATTAAATGAGCGAGGAGACAAACAACGAACCCGGAACGGGTTCTCCCAATGGAAACGGCGGGAAAAAGAAATTTTCAAACGGTCCGCGTTTTCGATTCAACTTTTACTGGATCTACGGTATTCTTATTGCTGGATTGCTGATTACCCAGATGTTTACCTGGGATGTTGGCGAACGTAAAACAACGATTGACCAATTTGAAAAGAATATGCTATTGACCAAAGACGTCAAGAAAATTGAAGTCATTGGAAAGATTGCACACATAACCATCAAGAGTGAAAAACTCAAAGAAGACAAGTACAAGGACATCCGTACTAAAACCTGGGGAAATACTGAAAATCCGGGACCACATTACTTCTTGAATACCGGTCCGGAAGAGCGTTTTGCCCAACGAGTTGAGGAGGCTCAAAAAGATTTCCTTCCGGAAGAAAAAGTATCTATCGATTACGGTCAGGAGGAAACTTCCTATTGGGAGGTCCTGCTCTCCTATTTGTTACCGTTCGGTATAATAATGCTGCTTTTCATGTTCCTGATGCGTCGCATGGGCGGCGGAGCAGCCGGCGGTGGCAGTCAGATTTTCAACATCGGAAAATCAAAAGCACAGCTATTCGATAAGGAGCTTCAGGTTAAAATCACCTTCAACGACGTTGCCGGTTTGGAAGAAGCTAAAGTTGAGGTGATGGAAATAGTCGACTTCCTGAAAAATCCTAAAAAGTATACCACCCTCGGCGGAAAAATTCCGCGTGGAGCATTGCTTGTTGGCCCCCCGGGAACCGGAAAAACCTTATTAGCCAAAGCAATGGCCGGTGAAGCACAGGTACCGTTTTTCTCGCTGTCGGGCTCTGATTTCGTAGAGATGTTTGTCGGTGTTGGCGCTTCACGTGTCCGCGACCTTTTCCGTCAGGCCAAAGAGAAAGCACCGTGCATCATATTCATCGATGAGATCGATGCTATCGGTCGCGCGCGTGGAAAATCACCTTCATTCAGCTCCAACGACGAGCGCGAAAGCACCCTCAACCAATTGCTCACCGAGATGGACGGCTTTGGCAGCAACTCCGGTGTCATTGTTATTGCAGCTACGAACCGTGCTGACATCCTCGACCGCGCTTTGTTACGTCCCGGACGTTTCGACCGGCAGATTTATGTGGAGCTTCCTGATCTCAACGGCAGAAAAGCCATCTTCAACGTTCACCTGAAGCCGCTTAAAATCAACGATACCCTTGATATTGACTTCCTGGCACGCCAGACTCCCGGATTTTCCGGCGCGGATATTGCCAATGTCTGTAACGAAGCCGCTCTGATTGCAGCACGTAAGAACAAACAAGTCATCGAGAAACAAGATTTTCTGGATGCTATCGACCGAATCATCGGCGGACTTGAAAAGAAGAACAAGATCATTTCAGCACAGGAGAAAAAAGTAATCGCTTTTCACGAAGCTGGTCACGCTTCCGTCAGCTGGCTGTTAGAACATGCTTCTCCGCTGGTAAAAGTCACAATCGTTCCACGAGGTAACTCACTAGGAGCAGCCTGGTATTTACCCGAAGAGCGTCAGATTACCACCCGCGATCAATTGCTTGATGAGATTTGCGCAGCGCTGGGCGGACGTGCTGCAGAAGACGTGATCTTTGGCAAAGTATCCACCGGCGCATTAAGCGACCTCGAAAAGATCACTAAGCAGGCGTATGCGATGGTCTCGATTTACGGTCTGAACGATAAGATTGGCAACATCAGTTTTTACGATTCCAGTGGACAACAAGAGTATTCGTTCGGAAAGCCGTATAGCGAACAAACTGCGCAAGTCATTGATCAGGAAGTAAAAAAACTAATCGACGAAGCTTACCATCGTACTACTACACTGTTGAAAGACAACAAGGAACAGTTAACGCAGCTGGCCACTCGCTTGCTCGAGAAAGAGGTGTTGTTTAAAGAAGATCTCGAACAGATTTTCGGAAAGCGTAAATGGGAAGAAAAAGAGTTGCCACCGACGCAGCCGTCAACTAATGGTCACGGCAACGTAACACCGGCACTTCCGGAACCCGCTGCTGATACTAATCCTGAGATTTCATAACATAAAGGGCTGAGCAATCAGCCCTTTTTTAATGATAATAAACGAAGGGTGAACAGTTTAAGGCAAACTTCCTTACCTTCGTACTTCAATGCAAGACCGTCAGGCAAAAGAACAAATGCTCAAAAAGATCCGGCAGGCGCTGATCGAAAAAACCGATCCGCACTACCCCTCGCTGGACTGGGATAAGAATGTTTATACGGTGAATAACTATATTTCACTGGAAGAGCAGTTTGCAATTTCTTT
This sequence comes from Bacteroidota bacterium, assembly GCA_041178685.1. Lineage (GTDB taxonomy): Bacteria > Bacteroidota > Bacteroidia > AKYH767-A > 2013-40CM-41-45 > Pollutiaquabacter. The sequence continues at coordinate 755 of JBEGUX010000208.1, read as the reverse complement.
TACCAAAGTAGGCGGTCATTTCACTTTCTGTGAAAACGAACTGGAAGCGGTTGAACAGCTTATTAAAATCGCTGAAGCCAAAGGGTGGAAGAAATTTTATTGCTGGGAAAATCAACTTCAACATTTGCTACATCAAGTTGAATTTCCTTACACCGATGCTACAGATTCTTTTCCGGAAGGAATGGTCGGTATCACCACCTGCGAAGCACTGATAAGCCGTCTGGGAAGTGTAATTGTTTCATCCGCCATTGGCTCCGGGCGCAGACTATTTGTTGCGCCAACGTTCCACATCGTAATTGCACGCTTACACCAGGTCGTTCCCGAACTAAAAGATGCTTTTGATCTCATTCGTGAAAAATACGGCGATCAAAATATGCCATCTATGATCGCATCGCTCACTGGTCCAAGCCGTACAGCTGACATTGAGAAAACACTTGTTACACCGGCACACGGACCTGAAGAAATACATGTTTTTCTGATTGATGAACCTGTACATTGAGCACTATGAAGGACTGGGAAAAAATTTATATCGCCGGACAATTGCATCAAGCAGAAATCGTGAAAGCCGTTTTGGAAGATCATGAAATTGAAGCTTCCATCATTGACAAACGCGATTCCAGTTATTTATTTGGTGATGTAGAAGTGTATGTTCAACAAAAAGATGTCGCCGAAGCGCGACGTATCATCACCGAAAATCAACTGTGAGCAACCTTACCCAACGCATCATTACAGCGCTGATCGGCGCATCACTTGTC
>JBEGUX010000207.1:0-8565 GCA_041178685.1 Bacteroidota bacterium | reverse complement strand
AAAAATGCCGTGCTGCTAAAGCGACACGGCATACATTTGATTAGAATATCCGATCAGATTTTAATCTCTTCTTCCATCTTATTGAAAAAATGGTATTCCATGATGTGATAAGAGGTATCAGCCGTAACCTTTATTTTGGCTTTGAATTTCTTTTTCCACTGGTGAACGATCGACTTCCAGAGTAATCCCTTATTCAAATAAGCTTCCAGATAAGGGTGTACTTGAACGGAAAGCTCTTTTTCATTTTGCTCCTGTACGAAATAACGCAGGTGATTTTCAATTTCATCCACCAACAGAATACTCGCTTTGATTTCTCCGCTGCCTTCGCAAGCCGGACACTTCTCAACAGTCGTGATGTTAGTCTCAGGCCGCACACGTTGACGCGTGATTTGTACCAATCCGAATTTACTCGGAGGAAGGATGGTATGCTTCGCTCTGTCGCGCTTCATCTCATTCTTAAGATGATCGAAAAGCGTTTTACGGTTATTAGGATTGTGTAAATCAATAAAATCAACCACAATGATTCCACCCATATCGCGCAAGCGAAGTTGACGAGCGATTTCAGTGGCTGCATCCATATTTACCTGCAAAGCGTTATTTTCCTGACTTCCCTCTCCATCGGCTGACTTCACCCTTCCACCACTGTTCACATCAATGACGTGCATCGCTTCAGTATGTTCCACGATTAGATAAGCGCCGTTAGCAATGGTTACTGTTTTTCCAAAAGCAGACTTGATCTGCTTCTCCACTCCAAAATGCTCGAAAATGGGTTGCTTGCCCTTGTACAGCTTGACGATTTCGGTCTGCTCAGGCATGATCGTCTGTATATACGAACGTATCTCTTCGTAGAGGACCGGATCATTAACATGAATCGCATTGAAATTAGCGTTGAGAAGATCACGCAAAATGGTGGAGGTACGATTAAGTTCGCCTAAAATCTTTTGAGGCGGCTTGGCTGTAGCCAAATTGGCGAATGCTGACTTCCACTTGGAAACCAGATCCTGAATATCCTGATCCAGTTCTGCTGTTTTCTTTCCTTCAGCAACGGTACGGACGATTAATCCGAAACCACGCGGTTTGATGCTCATAGCTAAGCGTTTCAACCGCTGACGTTCCTCTGCACTTTTAATTTTCTGGGAGATGGAAACGACGTCGGTAAAAGGAACTAATACTACATAACGGCCGGCTAATGAAATTTCGGAAGTTATGCGAGGTCCTTTGGTGCTGATGGGCTCCTTGGCTACCTGAACGAGTGCCCATTGGTTAGCCGATAAAATGTTGTTGATCTTACCGCCTTTATCAATATCCGGATCGAGGGTAAGATTGGTAAGCATTGGATCCGGATTCTTTCCGGTAGTCGTCAGCTTGATTAACTTAAGCAAGGACTGTATCTGCGGACCGAGGTCGAGATAATGCAAAAACGCATCCTTCTCGTGCCCGACGTCTACAAAAGCAGCATTCAGACTGGGAATCAGTTTTCGTACACGGCCTAAATAAATGTCACCGACCTGAAAAGACTGATCCTTTTTTTCACTGTTGAGTTCGACCAGCTTATTCTCTTCCAGCAGCGCAATTCTGGCTTCGCCGGCAGTAGAACTGATCACAAGTTCTTTATTCAACTAAAAATGATTTTACAAACACAGCAACCGATAAACGGTTACGAAGAAAAAAGAGAACACGACGCTGCAGTGTTTCGGAAAGGCAGCCGGAGACGCATCGCCGGCGAAGAAGGTGTTCACGAAAAGTCCGAGCCACTATATAGCGGCAACAGCATCCGTGGGAGGCTGTAAACTGCAAAGGAGATTGGGCGGGAGCATTTTTTTGCTCCCACCTATCTACGCTTTATTTCTTTTTATGTCTGTTCTTACGGAGACGCTTCTTACGTTTGTGCGTCGCCATTTTATGTCTTTTTCTCTTCTTACCGCTTGGCATAGGGTTGAGATGTTTATTGGTTAGTACTTATTTGATTTAATAACTTATTTGCTTCTTCAACTAATTGCGGATTTTTAGATCCGTTTTTAACATTTTCAAGTGCCGCGATGGCTTCTGTGTTCTTTCCAAGCTGCATATAACAACGTCCCATCAAAAAAACCGCTTCGAAATTCGAAGGGTTTATCTTCTGAACCTTGGCGAACCTATCCACCGCCTTTTCAAGCTGTCCGGATTTCACGGAGAGAATTCCCAGGTTAAACTGAGCGTTCTCGTGCTCCGGATTCGTTTGAACCACTTCCCGGAGCAGCGAAATTCCCTGCATCGGGTTTGCAGTACCTTCAGCGTAACAAACACCGAGGTCTGTTTTTGCATTAAGGTTCTGCGGATTGATTTCCAGTACTTCGTTGTAGCAATCAATGGCTTTTTGAACCATGACTGAACGGGAAACCGAATCCTCACTCATTTTGAAAGCATCAAAGTAGCGGTATGCTGCATTGAGCCATTCACTTTCACCCGGTGCAGTTTTTGCTATCGCTTCAAAATAAAATGAAGAGATGGAGGGATCACCGAGTTCATCCCAAGTCCTTCCCAGTTGCGCCAACAGAGCTGTATCATTCTCTGACTGATCCAACTGCTTTTCAATACCACTTACCCTGTCTGCTTCTTGTCGCTTTAGACGCGCTTTGGCGATTGTCAAACGCTCTTCAAACGAACCGGAGGCTACACCCTCCTTCGAAGACTCCTTAGTAGAGGAAATATCTGATGAATTACCGATTGACAAGTACAAGGCTACTGCCAATAAGACGGCACCTGCCAGATAAGTAAGCTGGGTGCGGCTAATAGCCATAATTAATCAATCGCTTCTGAGGTCTGGTTCTTCTTAATCTTAGCGTTCTTCACCTTATTGGAAAAGGTCTTCGCAGGCTTGAAGGCCGGAATATTGTGCTCAGGAATAACGATCGTCGTATTTTTAGAGATGATACGACCTAATTTTTGTGCACGCTTCTTTACGATAAAAGAACCAAAACCACGGAGGTAAACGTTCTCACCATCCGCCATGGTATTCTTGATCACTTTCATGGCAGCTTCAACTGCCTGCAGGGCTACCGTCTTTTCAATACCGGTCTTTGTGGAAATCTCAGCCACCAGTTCAGCTTTTGTCATTTCTTTGACTATTAAGTAGTTGTATATTATCTAAGTAGGGGCGCAAAGATAGTGCTTCCTCTCGAATTAAAAAGTATGTCCGCCACTTTTTCCGTATAGAATTACAAATTCGTGGCAAAAAGCGTGAAAAATGCTGTATTTGCGCAATTATTAATTAAAAAAACCTCTATTGAAGCGTTTATTTATCAAAAAAAAGCATCTGTATTACCTTTGCCATCCCCTATGCAACATCCAGTAGCCTCCGCGCTGATCAATTGGTACCACCAGAATGGCAGGGAACTTCCATGGAGAGCTACACGTGATCCGTACTACATCTGGCTTTCAGAAATCATCCTGCAGCAAACGCGCGTTGAACAGGGCCGACCCTATTACGAAAAGTTCACTGCTACCTATCCGGATATTGTTTCGCTGGCTAAAAGCAGTGAAGAAAAAGTTCTTAAGTTATGGCAAGGACTCGGTTATTATTCGCGCGCACGCAATCTTCACAAAGCCGCCAAAAAAGTGGCAGCAGAACACAAAGGTATTTTTCCCTCCGACTATGAAAGCATACGTGCTCTTCCCGGCGTGGGTGATTACACGGCAGCAGCTATTGCTTCATTTGCATTCGATCTTTCTTATCCGGTCGTAGATGGTAATGTATACCGTTTTCTGAGCCGTCTCTTCGGCATTGAAACTCCGATTGATTCTACACAGGGAAAAAAAGAATTCCTGGCCATTGCTCAGGAACTTATCAAAGGTGCTCCACCACATGATTTCAATCAAGCCCTGATGGAAATTGGTGCTTTGGTTTGTACACCCAAAAATCCGGATTGCGAAAACTGTATCTTCCAAGCCACCTGCGTTGCACAAAAGAAAAAACTGATCGAACAATTGCCGGTAAAAGCGAAGAAGCTGAAAGTGCGAAATCGCTATTTTCACTATATCGTTCTCCGTGACGGCAACCATTTTTATTTGCGGCAGCGAACCAATAAAGATATTTGGCAACAATTGTGGGAGTTTCCATTGATTGAATCAAAAAAAGAATTAAAGCCGGATGCGTTGATGGAGGCTGCTAATCAATTTTTCAAAACGTCTGCTGCAATTTTGCAGGGTAAAATTATCAGAGCTAAACATCAGCTCAGCCACCAAACGCTGCACGCTTCTTTTTATGAGTTTACACTTCGACGTAAAACAGCAGTTCCCGAAGGATGGAAAAAAGTTTCCATGACCACCTTGAAAAAATACTCGGTTCCTCGTTTACTCGACCGATATCTTTCTGGTGAATTGAAAGCGGAGTAAAATACCGGATTAATTAAAGCGTGAATATTTTTTCCATTAAACGCCACTTTTCGCCCGGCGAACTTCCAGGAATAGCCTGCTGATAATTCCACATGAGTCGCTCCCACTCTTGCACCTTCTGATTACTTGCATCCGCTCTACTCTTATCATCAAAGCTGAAAGTCTCATCGGTCTCCATAATCATAAACAAGCGATTCGATATACGATATATTTCCATCTCGATTATTCCGGCAGCTTTAATCGACATAAGCACTTCCGGCCATACCTGATGATGATATTTTTCGTATTCACGAATCCTTTCCGGATCATCGATTAAATCGAGTGCCAAACAATAGCGTTTTCTCATTTAGAAATTTTGTTTGCCATAAAACTGTATCCGCCAACAATAATAAAGCAACAGAGCGGAACTATGTAAGAAATTGCCGTACCGTAACTATCAGCCATTCCACCCATGACCAATGGCACCAACGCACCACCGACTATAGACATAACGATAATAGAAGAAGCTAATTGCGTCTGTTCGCCGGTATCACGGATACCCAGGGCAAAAATGGTTGGGAACATAATCGATTCAAAAAAGAAAATAGCCATCAGTGCAATTATTCCAAGCTGTCCGCCAGCAAGTATTACAACCGCACAAAGGATTACAGCAATAACTGCATACAACATCAGTAAACGTGCTGCAGGTATTTTTTGAAGAATAGCCGTCCCGATAAACCTGCCAACAGTGAAAAGCACGAGTGAAATGGATAGCAAGTAAGCAGCCCTCTCATTGGATACTTCTACGCCGAATTCTGTACAGTAATTAATAAAAAATGCAGCAACAGAAACTTGCGCAGCAACATAGAAAAACTGTGCAACAACAGCGAAGGTGAAAGCTTTATTACTAAACAGCTTACCAAAATTTCTTTTTGCAGACATGGCTGTCTTTCCCGGCTCCGGCATGGTTGTGCGATAAATAAATATCGCCAGCAGTAAAACAACTGCTGCAATAACCATATAAACAGCTTGTAATTGTCCGAGTGCTGCATCAACAGCTGTCTCGCTGAATAAAAACAAACCACCAATCAAAGGACCGATAAAAGAACCAACGCCGTTAAAACTCTGTGCAAGGTTTAAACGAAACGCCGAAGAACGTTCATCACCTAAAAGAGTGATAAAAGGATTCGCTGCGGTTTCGAGAAAAGCAAGTCCGCTGGCAAGGACGAACAATGCAAAAAGAAAAAAAGGAAAGCTGACTAATTTAGCAGCTGGAATAAAAAGGAGGGCTCCTATCGCAAATAGCAGTAATCCCGAAAGTACACCGCGCTTGTAACCAAAACGGTTCATCATAGTCCCCGCAGGAAGCGCCATAATAAAATAGGCTCCAAAATAAGCTAACTGTAATAACGAAGATGATTGTTTGTCGATATGTAAGTGTTCCTGAAAATGTTTGTTCAACACATCCAGCAGCCCGTAGGAGAATCCCCACAGAAAGAATAGACTTGTGATGAGAATAACAGGTAGGCGGTAATTCTTTTGCGCGCTGGCTGATGAAGTAATCATGGTATCAGATCCAATTTTTACGACGGATCTTTACCTGAATGGCATTTTCCACCGGCTTTTCTGAAAGCATAATCAAATAACCGCCACCGCCGGCCCCTGATAATTTATAACCGGCAACTTGATTCTCGTATCTACCTATTAACTGGAGTAATTGATCATCGGCCATTCGGGGAAACATCGCCAGTTGGGCGCTGAACGATCCTTTCATAAAAGCACCTGCGGCGCATATATCTTTTTTCAGAATTGCATCCCAGCAACCCGCGGCTTGTGCTGCCAATTCCGCCGCGGACTCTTTTGAAATATTTGTTTCCGAAAGCACTTGGTAACCAAACTTGCGTGGACCAAGTGCAAGGAGGTATAAATGAGATTCCAGCCAATCGAGAATGGATTCATCGTGTTCAGAAAGTATATTCTCCGGCCAATAGGATCCGTTATAGTCAAGGCGATTAAGTCCGGGCAAACAGATACCCAGTGCATCTTGTGAGCCACTGATTTCGCTGGTGCCCGGAGGATTTTCATAGCTAAAAAGGATACGAGCGTTCTGTACCGGACTCGCTTCAGGTAAAGCGGTATTCCACAGCTCAATCGCTTTATTTCTGGAGCTGCTAGCCATTCCGCTTCGATCGTTGAATTCGATGGTTGGCTCGATGGAAATCGTCAGCACTGATCCCGGTGCATGTTTCGAGACAAATGGCTGATCAAGCCAACCGCCGGCAAGATCTATTCGGAAGGGTATCGTGCAAACGGTGCGCAACGATGTGGTGGATCGTGTGGGCAATCCAACCGTTGGAATTCGTTTCAATACTTTATACTCAATCCCTTTTTGCTTGCACAATTGTTCTTTTTGAGGAGTGTGTCCATCCTCATTAACAACAAAAATATCCGGACAAATCTCATTCAGCTCGTCTTCAAAATCGAGCATTCCACTGCCGGAATTTACTCTGCAATCCGAAACGAACTTAAGCGACTCCACCATGTATTTGCGTTCCTGCTGAGTATTCACCGGGGAACGACCTTTCAGCTGACGAACGGTTTTATCCGAGCCGATACACACATGAAGCGCACCGAATTTTGCAGCTTCGCTTAAAAAGGCCACGTGGCCGCTATGCAGCAAGTCGAAACACCCGGAAACAACAACTTTTTTAGAATTCGACATGGAAGAATAAGGTACAAAGCTAAATTAATGGAAATAAAGTAGTCGGACAATAGCGATGTAATAGCACTTACGCCTAAAAATATCCCGCTAATGTTGGATGACAACGAGATTTTCGTATATTACATTTGTGACGTTAATCGTCATACAATCATTAACCATTTAAAAACAAATTACATGAGCGGAGTGAACAAAGTGATCCTGGTCGGAAACGTAGGGAAAGACCCGGAGGTGAAGTATTTAGAGGGTGGTGTCGCAGTTGCGAAGCTGCCTTTGGCAACGTCAGAAACGTATAAGAATCGTGACGGACAAAAGGTGGAGCAAACAGAATGGCACAACATTGTATTGTGGCGCGGCCTCGCTGAAATAGCTGAAAAATATGTGCGAAAAGGTAATAAGTTATACATCGAAGGAAAAATTCGCACGCGCAGCTACGAAGAAAACAATGTCAAGAAGTATTTCACGGAAATCGTAGCGGACAACATGACGATGTTGGGCGGCGGACCTCGTGTCGACAGCAATGGCTCGGAAGCACCGGCAGAATTGGCATCGACCGGCACTAACGACGACCTTCCATTCTGATTTTCAACGATTAAGACAGAAGCGCAAAGTTTATTAACTTTGCGCTTCTTCGTTTATAGACAATTCTATTTTCCTTGGACCCCGGCCCTTTTCTACAGCTCCACTTATTGCTGATTGATTCGATATCAATCGTACGCCCTGACTTTGCAGTTTCGGTCAATTTCATTCTAAATAGTATCGCATTATTAATTCTGTTAATCGCTTCCGGCTTTATCTCCGGGGCAGAGACCGCATTCTTTGCCATCACTCCTGCTCAGCTGATCAAATTAAAAGAAGCTAAACACTCTTCGCAACGGATCGTTTATCAACTCCTGAATACGCCCAAAAGACTACTTGCTGTTTTACTGATCACCATCAATTTCATCAATATTGCCATAGTAGTAGTATCCTCCATCATTATTACATCGCTCTTCAACTTTTCTCACCACGAACTAATGGGTTTTCTTATACAAGTTGTGGCGGTAACCTTCCTGATTGTTTTATTCTGCGAGGTGATGCCAAAAGTATATGCCACTCAAAATGCCATTCGGTTTGCTGCTATCGCTGCAATTCCGGTATTTGTTTTGGACAAAGCACTTCGTCCGCTGAGTGCAATGCTCGTTTCTATGACATCGCTCATCGATAAACGTGTAGAACAAAAAGGATATGAAGTTTCTGTCGATGAATTGACACATGCTATTGATATTACTTCCGATAAAAACACGCCGGAGGATGAAAAGAAAATCCTGAAAGGAATCGCCCGTTTCGGTCACATCGACGTGAAACAAATTATGAAACCACGCATGGATGTTGTCGGTTTCGAAAAGGAAATGACTCTTCAGGAAATAATTCCATCCATCATCGAAAACCGCTATTCACGCATTCCTGTATACGAGGAAACTTTCGATACTGTCCTTGGAGTACTTTACATC
>JBEGUX010000206.1:0-6640 GCA_041178685.1 Bacteroidota bacterium | reverse complement strand
AAAGACACTCCGTACACACTAGATTTGGACGTAACAGGGTTCCCTGCCGGCATTTATTTCATTCAAGTGCTGGGTGATGGCGTGCTAGAAAGCAAAAAGATGTGGGTAATCCATTAATAACGCAATAAATTGCATTTTTAAAGGGCGGCTTTATAGTCGCCCTTTTTTGTTGTAAAGTCGGACACAACCGCGTAATTTTCACCCATGAATATACTTCTTGAAAAATTTCTGAAGGATGGTTTTCTGGTCGTAGAAAATTTCAATTCGCCTGAGGAATGTGATGTGTTAATGCAACGAGCAAAAGATCTTGCCGAAGATTTTAATTACCAAGGTAACGCATCCATATTTCAAACCAGCGAACAAACAAAAACAAGCGACGACTATTTCCTCGCTTCAGGTGAGCGTATTTCTTTCTTCTTTGAAAAAGATGCTTTCAACAGTGAAGGAAAATTGAAGACTGATATTTTTCATTCGCTCAATAAAATTGGTCACGCCTTGCACGATCTGGATCCGGTTTTCGACCGCTTCACGCGAAGCTCTCAGATGAAGAAACTTGCAGCAGAACTTGGTCTGAACGATTACTTAATTATACAAAGCATGCACATACTTAAGCATGCTCGCATTGGTGGAGTAGTTGATGTTCATCAGGATGCAACTTTTCTATATACAGAGCCAGAATCGTGCATTGGTTTTTGGTTTGCATTAGAGGATGCGACCATTGAAAACGGTTGTCTTTGGGCTAAACCCGGCGGACATCGTACAAGTCTGCGTTCGAAATTCCAACGAAAATCGGGCGGCGGTACTGAGTTTATCACATTGAATGACGAGCCGTTTGTTACCGATGATATGATTCCGCTGGAAGTGAAAAAAGGAACATGTATCGTTATAGATGGTATGCTGCCGCATTACAGTTTACCAAATACCAGCGGAAAATCCCGTCAGGCGTATGCTATTCATACGATTGATAAGAACAAACATTACCCCGAAACAAACTGGCTGCGGCGTGATATGTATTCGCTTCGTGGATTTTAAAACTACAATTAATTCTTACTCCTGATGCTTCGCCTATTCCTCTTATCCATCTTCTCTATATTATCATTGAATATACTTGCTGAAGAGCCTGAAAAGTATTTTCCGGATCCCGACACATCCATCCAACGCAAATTGGAAAACTGGCAGGATCTGAAATTCGGCTTGCTGATGCACTGGGGAGCTTATAGTCAATGGAACATTGTAGAAAGCTGGAGTATTTGTCCGGAAGATTTAAGCTGGGCGACAGGTGGACGAAAGAAAGGAATGGGCGACGACTACGCAGCTTACCGAACGGCGTATGAAAACCTAAAGACTACCTTCAATCCGATTAATTTTAATCCGGAGAAATGGGCAGACGCAGCGCAAAGCGCCGGAATGAAATATGTGGTCTTCACTACTAAACACCACGATGGTTTTTGCATGTGGGATACAAAATACACCGACTATAAAATAACAGATACCGGTTGTCCATTCAGTACCCATCCTCGTCGCGATGTTACCAAAGAAATTTTTAATGCCTTCCGTTCGCGCGGCCTATGGACGGGTGCTTACTTTTCAAAACCCGACTGGCACTCCGATTATTTTTGGTGGAAAAAGTTTCCTCCGTCTGATCGCAACGCTAATTACTCTATTGCTAAATATCCAGAGCAATGGAAAAAATTTACGGAATTCACGCACAATCAGATCAATGAATTACTTACGAATTACGGTACAGTAGATATTCTATGGCTCGATGGCGGTTGGGTCCGAAAGAAATCCGACGAACAAGTTCATGAAACATTAACGGAAATCTATGAAGGAAGTCGCTGGGCGCGCAATCCGCAAAGCCAGGATATTGATATGCCAACATTGGTTCAAAATGCACGTCAGTTACAACCGGAGCTCATCGTTGTTGACAGAGCAGTTCCGGGAGTGCATCAGAATTACCTTACACCTGAACAACAAATACCGGATACTATTCTTCCCTATCCATGGGAGACGTGTATGACGATGGCCGGAAGCTGGAGTTATGTCGAAACCGATAAATACAAACCGTCCGATAAATTAGTGGAGACGTTGGTAGATATCGTTAGTAAAGGCGGAAACTTTTTGTTGAATATCGGACCCAGTCCGCTGGGTGAATTTGCTCCCGATGCATATGCGCGTTTGAATGATATTTCTCGTTGGATGAAAATCAACAGCGAAGCCATCTACGCAACACGTCCAATGGATCATTTTCGCGAAGGCGATCGCATTCGTTTTACACGTAGTAAAGACAATCGTGTGCGTTATGTTTTTATGCTTGACACGCCGGAGAGTACAGTTAAACTGACTTCATTGAAATTGAAAAAAGGTGCACGCATCACTGCATTAAGCGGAAAGGTGAGTTGTTCTTGGAAACAAACAAGCGAAGAACTTACTATTACAATTCCTGAAAAGACGCGTACTTCCGGAGAGTATGTTTGGGTGTTGAAGATCGAGGAATAATCTGATTCTCTTAATAGCAATGAACATCTACAAGTTCAATTGCCTTTGAAATAATCTCCAATCCTTCGTCCACCTGATCTTTGGTTATACATAACGGCGGCGCAACGAAAATATAATTCCAGCGTACAAAGGTGTACATACCGAGCTCACGGATCTTGGCAGCTACAGGATTCATAAGTGCCACCTCATCAGGCTTACCGTTCCATACTGCCATCGGCTCTTTAGTCTCACGATTCTTGACCAACTCGATACAACCTAATAATCCGGTATTACGAAAATCGCCAATGGAAGGATGTTTCTTTTTCATCTCTTCGATTCGCTCCTCAATATATTTTCCCATCTTAGCGGCATTCTCAATCATCCCTTCATCTTCGTATATATTCAACACTTCAACGCCTGCTGCACAAGCCACTGCGTGTGCAGAATAGGTCAGCCCCAACATAAGCGGGCGTTCGTTGAAATAGCTGGCAATTTTATCACTGACAATAATTCCTCCAAGCGGAATATAGCCGGCCGTCACACCTTTGGCTATACAAATCATGTCTGGGACAACATTGAAATGATTAACACCGAACCATTTTCCGGTACGGCCGAAGCCGCTCATTACTTCATCGGCAATCAATAAGATACCATGCTTATCACAAATCTGGCGCAACTTCGGCCAGTAATCTGCAGGATACTTGATGCAACCGGAAGATCCGGATTCTCCTTCCATAAGAATAGCCGCAATGTTCTGTGGTCCTTCGAATTCAATAACGCGTTCGAGATGCGATACACATTCCCGTGTACACGACTCCGGTTTTTGTGACCATGAACAACGATAACAGAATGCATCTTCAACATGAACGAAATTCGGCACTTGCTGCGAATCGGCAGGTAATTTACGTGGATCACCACCGGCAGACATTGCGCCGTAAGAAGCACCGTGATACGAACGGTAGCGCGTTATAATCTTGTGTCGGCCGGTATACATCCGTGCCAGTTTGATGGCATTTTCAATTGCCTCTGCACCGCCCAGCGTGAACAATGTTTTATTCAAATCACCGGGAGCAATCTCTGCTAATTTTTTTCCAAGATCACCACGGGCTTTAGTAGTACACGATGGTGTTACATAACTGACTTCGGTCATTTGTCGCGCCACCGCATCTGCCACACGTCTGTTACCATGTCCGATATTCACGTTCATCAACTGCGACGAAAAATCAATATATCGCTTTCCGTCGTAATCATAAAGGTATACACCTTCGGCACGTTGAACTTGTATTGGATTGATGCCTGCTTGTTTTGACCAGGAGAACAAGGTGTACTCCAGGTTATTCTTCAGTATCTCTTGCTTTTCAGCATCCGTTATCAATTCTTGTTCGCGTAGCATGGTATTATTTTTGTAATGAATTAACTCATCCAGTTGGTACGTGCCTCAGGATTCCATTTGGTAGTAACCTTTTTCAATTTAGTCCAGAATTCTATAGATGATCTACCGGTGATGTCGCAAGAACCAAATTTAGATTCATTCCACCCTCCGAAGGAAAACGGTTCACGCGGAACAGGAACACCAATATTTACGCCCACCATTCCGGCACTTACACGCTCAGAAACCCAATGTGCAAGAGCTCCACTTTGTGTGAAGACAGAAGCTCCATTACCGTATGGACTTGAGTTTTCAATACGAATTGCCTCTTCGATACTTTCCGCGCGCATTATAGAAATTACCGGACCGAATATCTCTTCGCGAGCTACCGACATGTCTGGTGTTACATAGTCGATCACCGTAGGACCAACGTAATATCCGCCTTCTTTTCCAGGCACGGTAGCGTTTCTTCCATCAACAAGAATTTTAGCGCCCGCCTTTTCAGCCTGTGCTATATAATCTTCGATACGTGCTTTTGCTTGTGCAGAAATTACGGCCCCAAGATTTTCTCCGGGAATCACTTTGCGTGCCTCATCAGCAATCATCTTGATGATGTGATCCACGTTACCAACGCCAACCATGGCGGAAGCTGCCATGCAACGTTGTCCGGCACAACCCGACATAGATGCCGCTACATTTGTTGAAGTCATTTCCGGATGAGCGTCCGGTAGTACTAATAAGTGATTTTTGGCACCACCGAGCGCAACAACACGCTTGAGCGATGCTGATGCACGAGCATAAACCAGCTTAGCAACCTTGGTGGATCCGACAAATGAAACTGCATCAATTCCGGAATGATCACAAATAGCTTCCACCATTTCACGATCACCATTAACGATATTGAAAACTCCATCCGGCAAACCGGCTTCTTTCAATAATGCTGCTATTCGCATGGCACTTAGTGGAACTACTTCTGAAGGTTTCAGAATCATAGCATTCCCCAATACAATGGCATTAGGAATGGTCCAGTTCGGAACCATGTTTGGAAAATTAAAAGGAGCGATGGATGCCACAACACCGACAGCTACGCGGTTAACTACACATTCCACACCACGACTCACCTCTTGCACTTCGCCGGAGACTAGTTGCGGCATCGAACATGCAAACTCTGTTAACTCGATACTCTTATCGATTTCAGCACGAGCTTCGTCCATAGTTTTTCCATTTTCTTCATGCACCAGATACGTCAGCTCATCACTATACTTCTCCAGCAAATTGCGATAACGGAAGAACACTTGTACGCGTTCTTTCACCGTGAGTGCTGCCCAGGAAGTTGCAGCAATACGCGCAGCACTAACAGCAGCATCAAGATCCGCTTGCGTAGATAATGGGACACGAGTCAGCAATGATCCATCAAGCGGGCTGAATACATCCAGCTTCCGCGATCCTGCTGACGGTTTATTTACTCCACCAATGTAATTGGTTAATTCGGCGTATTTCATAGATTAATTCTTTACAATAATTATTAAAACTGTACGATCAATGATCGTTCAGCGGAAGACCACGACGCTGGAACTCTGTCCAGTTAAGGTATTCATCCCCTTTACGAGCTACCTCCATCGTGATGCAATTGTCAACGGGACAAACAAGTTTGCATAAGTTACAACCTACACATTCTTCATCTTTTACTGAATACGTATTGTAAGGATCGCCATCCGCTTTATTAATCGCCTGGTGAGAAGTGTCTTCACAAGCAATATAGCAGAGACCGCAGTGGATGCAGTTATCCTGATTGATCTTTGCTGTGATATGAAAATTAAGATCCAATTCCTCCCAGCGCGTAATTTTTGGAACAGATAACCCTACAAAATCATTTATTGATTGATATCCTTTTTCATCCATCCAATTACTCAATCCCGAACAGAGATCATTGATGATGCGGAAGCCGTACTTCATGGCAGCTGTACAAATTTGAACGTTGGAAGCTCCCAATAACATGAATTCAGCTGCATCACGCCAGGTAGAAACTCCACCAATGCCGGACACCGGTACTTTATTCGTCACTTCATCCTGCGCGATAGTCGTTAGAAACTTAAGTGCGATTGGCTTTACAGCCGGACCACAATAACCACCAAAAACGGATTGTCCTCCTACATTAGGATTAGGTACCAACGTATCCAAATCTACACCGGTAACCGATTGTATGGTATTGATTAACGAAAGTCCATTCGATCCCGCCTGAACAACAGCTCGACCGGTAGGAACCACAGAATGAACATTCGGTGTAAGTTTAGTGATCACAGGAATTGTAGCCGCCTCCATGACCCACTCCACCACCATCTTAGCGATCTCCGGATCCTGACCGACAACTGCTCCCATACCCCGCTCAACCATTCCATGTGGACAACCGAAGTTTAATTCAATGCCGTGAGCTCCTGTATCTTCTACTTTCTTCACCATTTCATGCCACGCCTCACGGTAATTATCGGCCATCAGCGAAACGACCATAGCGCGATCAGGGAATTCACGAATCACTTCCCGAATCTCCCGTAAATTAATATCTAACGGTCGATCAGAAATCAACTCAATGTTATTGAATCCCATTACACGGTGACCACCATAATCTACCGACGAATAGCGCGAAGAAACATTTTTTACTTGTGATCCCAATGTTTTCCAAACTACACCTCCCCAGCCGGCTTCGAAAGCCCGCATCACATTTATCTTCTTGTCAGTTGGTGGTGCAGATGCAAGCCAAAAAGGATTTGGAGATTTTATTCCTAAAAAATCGGA
>JBEGUX010000205.1:0-7148 GCA_041178685.1 Bacteroidota bacterium | reverse complement strand
AAAGTATCGGCATCATTGCCAATCAGCCCGCTCATCTCGCCGGTGTACTGGATATCCAAGCTTCCACGAAGGCAGCACGCTTCGTACGTTTCTGCGATTGCTTCAATATTCCCTTGTTGGTATTTGAGGATGTTCCGGGATTCTTGCCGGGAACCGATCAGGAATGGAACGGCATTATTACGAATGGCGCTAAATTACTGTATGCTTTCAGCGAAGCCACTGTTCCGCGCATTACAGTCATCACTCGTAAAGCGTATGGCGGTGCTTACGATGTCATGAACTCCAAGCATATTGGTGCGGATATGAATTACGCCTGGCCAACAGCTGAGATAGCCGTCATGGGAGCAAAGGGTGCTGCGGAAATTATTTTCCGAAAAGAAATTGCTGAAGCAAAAGATCCTACTGCCAAATTGAAGGAGAAAGAACAAGAATATAATCAGTTGTTTGCTAATCCTTACAAGGCTGCCGAACATGGGTACGTAGATGAAGTAATTCGTCCTGAGGATACCCGTCGTAAGCTTATCGCTGCCTTCGAAATGCTGAAAAACAAAGTAGACAAATTACCGAAGAAGAAACACGGTAATATTCCGTTGTAAGCAAATGTTTATCCTTTAGTGATGCGTGATGTTTCTACGCCACCATCTCTTCGAATCACTTGAACGAGATAAATACCGTCAGCCTCTTCGCTGAGGTCTAAAGTTCCGTTTATCAAATCCGATACGCTGATCACCATTCTTCCGGTGCGGTCATACACCTGAACGGAAATAATAGCGCCCTTCGACAAGCTCAAGGCGCTTTCGTTATTTAATTGAAATAATCCTGATGCTGATGGACTCGGGAAAACTGTTATGGTTTTTGCCGAATGAACAGGCGCAATTCCGACTCCGATTGCAGTGTAAATTTCGATGCTGGTGAGTGGCATTCCTGCGCTACTCAGTCCTCCGGCAATCATAAATTTATCGCCGATCGATGCAGCCCCACAGCGTGTTCTTGCTGATGTGAGAGCAGAGATACTCCATGACGCTGACGTTACATCGTATATGTCAACGGTAGCATAAACAGCAGTGCCAAAAGCATCTTCACCACCTGCAAAGATCACGTTGCCATCAGCTGTTCCAGCGGAAAGATAACAACGAGCTTGTGAAAGTGAATCAATACTCCACATACCTGTTGTAACATCATAGATGTCTACTCGACTGGAAGCCTGTCCACTGCTGTTGATTCCGCCGGCAAAATAAATCAGGTTACCCAATGCAGTTGCCGCCAATCCGCTTCTTGCTTCCGAAAGCGTGGATGTAGACCATGTTCCTGAAACGATATCGTAGATGTCAACAGTGTTGTAGCGTATAGCTCCATTTTCACCACCTGCAAAGAGGATTTTACTTCCGGCAGCAGCGGCAGCCATACGTGAACGTGCGATAGAAATAGTATTTGCCGTCCATTGTTGTGTCAATGTATCGAAGATGTCCGCCTTAGCAGAGTAGCTGCCATTGAATGGATCCTCGCCGCCGGCAAATACGATTTTATTTCCCAAGCCAGCACCACTCAGGTAGGTACGTGGAGCCGAGAGAGAATATGAACTGCTCCAGCTATTGATATTTCCGTTGTACACATCAACAAGATCGTACATCGTAAGAATCCAATCATTCTGTCCTCCCGCAAAAATAGCCCAGTTGCCTGTGCCGGCACCTGCCAAATTAACACGTCCGTATGAGATCGAACCGGAAGTCCAGGTTTCCGTATCCCCATCATAAATATCACAGGCCGCCGGAGGAATACTTATCATTCCGATACCGCCACCAAAAAATACTTTGTTATCTGCCGTGGCGCCTGCTAAACCATAGCGTCCGCTTTGGAGAGATGCAGCAGACCATTGGGCATTGGAAGTGAATGCCGAAAATAGTAACAGCAGTGTTATAGGTAGTTTTTTAGTCATTGGTAACTTATTTAGTTGATTTAATTTAATTTCAAATAAAATCAAAGCTAGTAATTTATGCTTGCCTAAGTGTATACAATTAGTCAGATTTTTTTCAATTTTATCAATTGAAAATGTAAAGTCATCTTTTGATTTTTAAGAACACACAAATTATCTATGCAAACGCAGTTAAAAAAATCGTTCTTTCTAAGAATTCGGTACAGCGTTGTACTATTCTTTTCTCTTACTCTTTCACTTGCTGTTCGAGCTCAGCAAATAGATTGGGCTGTTTACGATACTTCGAACTATGCTTTTAATCCGTCTTATCCCGCCGTGCCTATTACTGTGGATGCCAATGGAAACGTTTACAGCTCATGGCTGTTGGAGCATGGCCTGATATTTGGTCAACAGTTGTTTGGCACTCAAATGATCTCCTGCTTCTCTTCACAGGGCAATACACGCTTCCGGCATTTGTTAGGTCCAAATGCTGAAGTAACTGCTATCCAAAAATTACCCAATGGTGAAACAGCTATTGTCGGCTCTTTCATGGATTCACTCTGTTTAAATGGAACTTCACTGCTTAATGTAAACGGTCCTGCCCTTTACACGCGTAATGCATTTATACTCTATTTGGATTCAACGGGAGATTTCCTTCGTGCACGTAATCTTACACTCTCTTATCCTGATCTCGAAGAGCCATTTGTAACCACTTTGGATCATAGCGGAAACTTATGGTTCGCTTATTTTTCATGGAACTCTGCCTATGCCGTTTGTTTGAATACGATAGGTCAAGATTCAGTGGTTAGAGATGTTTCAGGGCTTCAAGCCAATCTTGGCGACTTCGTCGTGGATGCGGCCGGTGCCCTTTATTTTACAGGTGGTATCGGTTCCGGCACCGTTAACTTTGGTGGACTTTCTGTTTCGATTACGCCCACTTATAATTCCTTCCTCGCAAAAATGGATGTTGCGGGTAACGGACAATGGTTCACAACAATTCCTGATATCACATTTCAATTTCCAAGAATTAATGTTGCAGGGAATGAGATCTATTTTTCACGTCCACTCTTTGATTCAGTAACCGTCGGCGGGTTTCATCTTAATGGCCCACAATGGGTGAATGATTTACTTACAGTGAAATATGATACAGCAGGAAATATTATCTGGGCTCATGACATTCCTGATCAACCAACAATTACCGGCGATCTAAGTTGCACCAACGGCAAGTATTTGACTATGGATGGTTCGGGCGGCTATTATCAGTTATTTGAGTACCGCGGTCAAGTTGACCTTGGAAATACAATTGTCGTAGGCGCTCCCGGAACGAGTACTTCTCGTGGTGCATCTCTGGTGTATTTCGACGGAAATGGAGTACCGCAGTCTCATTTGGATATTCCAGGAGTGAATGGATTATTCCCATTTTCGGTAGTGTCACTCTACCCGACTGATGGATTTATTTCCGGCACAGCCCGCGGAGGAGTACAACTTGGTTCAACCGTGGTAATAACACCTGATCCATTTGATTTTATTTCCTGGACAGCGAAATTTTCACGTACAAGCACCGGACTTCTTGAAATCAGCGACTTGACTCCAAGAATTTTTCCCAATCCTTCTTCAGGGGCAATCTTGTATTTTTCGAAGCAGTTGAATCCGGGCATTGTGACAATAACCGATACGCAAGGCAAGGTGATTCGTGAAATTTCATTGGATACACCTACTGATAAATTAGAATTAGGATTGTCGCAGGGCGTTTACATCCTTAGCTATGAAAGTGAACGATTGCACTTTTCACAACGATTGTTTGTTGTTCGTTAAGCATTCTGTACGGAACGCTCTTTGCGAATCGACTGAAAAAGCATCGCCAGTAATAAACTACCGGCAATTAGCACCATAAATAACGTGTTGAACCCGTAGCGATCGGCAATACCTAGTCCGATAGCCGGTGCAATGATGGTTGAAATACCAAAGCCCATCGAATAGAGTGCTGCATATTGTCCCTGGCGATCAGCCGGTCCGCGCGATAATGCATAGTTCATCATAAAAGGCATTGCGAACACTTCCGATAGTGTGATGAACACCGTATAGAGCAAAGAAAAAATAATCGCCGATTCTCCAAGTAGTAAAATGCCAAAGGCGATAGGTAGACATAATGTACCTATGATGATATAACGAAAAATTCGTTTTGTTTTTTCCAGTTTCAACATTAATGGCATTTCAACAGCAACAACAATAGCGCCGTTCAACGCCAATAATATGCCAATAGTGTCTTCGCTGTAATGTAGAATTTTACTAAAGTATTGAGGAATGCTGGAAAACAGTTGAAAGAAAAGTGTACCATAAAGTGCAACCAATAACGTGAAAAAAAGATAGCGAACGTCTTTGTAAGCAGAAGCTGAGCGCACATTGTTGGCTTCGTGTTTGTCTGATTTGCGTTGTGGAGGATGTTTGGGAAGATAGATGAATAACATTCCTGCAGCAGCAAAGCTTGTCATAGCATCCAATACAAACAACCATTTGTAACCAAGGTAAAGTGCAACAAAACCTCCAATCGCCGGTCCTACCGAAAATCCGAGGTTGACCGCAAGCCTTACAAGTGAAACAGAACGTGTTCTGTTTTCGGGCGAAGAGTAATTGGCAATTGCAGTTGAATTGGCCGGACGAAACATATCTCCGATCAGCGGATAGCTGAAAATGATGGCACTGATTGCAAGCGGACTGGTGGCAAACAGCATCAATAGAAGTATAGATCCGCAACCGATCAGCGACCATAGCATTATGGTGAAATAATTCATCCGGTCGGTCAACCAGCCTCCAAGGTAAGAGCCAATGACGCTTCCTATGCCGTATAAACTCATGATGAGTCCAGCTTGTGCAATGGAAAAATGCAGCTCTTTCGTCATATACAACGAAGTGAACAACAAAACCATAGAGCCACTTCGGTTGATAAACATCGCTACGGAAAGAATCCAGACATTACGCTGTAAGTTGGAAAATGCCTGGCGATATAGCGAAAAGAGGTTCAGCATGTCCGGCAAAGGTAGTTTATTCCACCATTAGCTTTTAAAAACCATTTCTTGGCTGTTGACAGAGTTGTTCGTTTGTTATTTGAAACGCTCGTAAGTGTTAACTGAGTCGTGACTATTTTCGCTTACTTAAAATTTAGAAGTATGCGTGTCATTAAAAAAGTACTGGTAACTGTACTGCTTAGCATGAGCAGTTTACTATCAACCGCACAATCGAATTGGGAAGCGGGTGTACGTATTGGTAATTATTTTGGAATCGATGCCACTATTCCCATACAAGCCGAACCGCGTTTGCATGCTGCCGTTTATTTTGGCGATGGCATCGGTTTAGGAACCTATTTCAATTGGATGTTTGCATTGAACGAAGGTCCGCAAGGATTGAAATTTTATCCGGGTGTCGGGCCGGAAGTTTTCATTGGAGATGAATTTCGTGTCGGTGTTTCGGGTGATTTTGGTGCAGAGTATTCGTTTGATTTTCCGCTCACCGTTGGTATCGATTGGCGCCCGGGAATTTCATTCGGGAGCGATGATAATTTCCGATCAAACCTCGGAGTTATCGCACGTTATCGCTTTGGTGAAGGCCTTAGCTTTAAGCGCGTATCCAAATAAAGCACTATAAAGTCGTGTCAACGCATTTTGACCGTATGGTGCAGTTGGCGGATGAATTTTTTTCTACAAAAAATGATCCTGACCAACTGGATGTCACACCGGAGGTGATGGAGCAGTTGGAAAAAATTCATCCTGCTACTTTGTCGGAAGAAGTGGAAGGCGATGGACCGGTAGTTTGGATACTACTCATTCCCACATCAAAGCACCTGATGCTGGAATTTCTCGACGGCGGAATAGGTGAGCGGGAGTTGCTTCGTAGAACTCCGTTAAAGGTCAAATACGATGCCGTGTATTTGTGCTCAGCGTTAGTTTTGCCCGAGTACAGAAATCAAGGTCGTGCCGAGACGATAACAATGAAAGCGCTCCAGTCCATTCAACGGGATCATCCAATTCAACAACTTTTTACTTGGCCGTTTAGTCAAGAAGGCGAGAGGCTATCTCATCGAATAAGTGACGGGCTCAACTTACCGCTTTTATTCAGAAAATAAAATCAATGAAACTAATTGCTGGAAATAATTGAATTAGCAATCAACTAATTCTTGAAAATGTTATTGCTTTTCTAGCAGCGTCGAATAAAACTGGACAGTTTCTGTAAATGCATCAACACTGATTCGTTCATTTGCGCCGTGCATACCGGAAAGCAGATCACGATTCATGCGCACCGGAAGAAATCGGTAAATATCTTTAGCCACTTTTGAAAAATGCCGGGAGTCAGTGGCAGCAATAGATAAACTTGGCGCAACTATAACGTCAGGAAAAACTGCACGCACACTTTCACTAATTTCCTTAAAGCCATTACTTTCAGTTGAGGATACTAATGAAGGTTCGTCGGATCTTACTTTTACGCGAATTGAAATCCTGTCGTCTGCCAGTTTTTGTTTCAACGCTTCTAAAATATCACTAGAGGTTTCACCCGGAAGTATGCGGAAATTCAATGTTGCAGAAACATGTGAAGGCAATACGTTGTCTTTAACGCCACCTTTCATGATAGTGCATGCCATTGTTGTTCGTATCATCGCGTTGGCTTCCGGGATTTTTTCATATTCTGAAAGAATTACCGGGCGGAACAACCAGCGGTTGGCAAACAGCATATTGAATGGGAATTTCATTTCCGGGCCGGTGTGATCCATGAATCCTTCTAATGCAGGAATCGCACGCCGTTCAAAAGGTGATTCGTGCAGCCGATCTAAGCCGGCGATCATAATGTCCATCGGAGTTTCTTTCGGCGGGAAACTGGAATGTCCGCCATTTCCTTCGGCTGTAAGTTCGACCGACATGAATCCTTTTTCGGCAGTCATAATTAATGCTACAGGTGGCTTGACAAACGGAACCATATTTTCTGCGATCATTCCTCCTTCGTCCAGCAACCATTCCACCTTAATTCCGTTTTTTTCTAAATGTCCGGCAAGACGTGCAGCTCCATTTTTTCCTCCTGTTTCTTCGTCGTGTCCAAAAGCCAGATAGATATCCCGTTTTGGCTGGTGTCCTTTTTTAATCAACCGGGAAGCCGCTTCCAAAATTCCAATTACTCCGGCTTTGTCGTCAATTGTTCCACGACCAAAAATCGTATCATTCTTATGAGATTCACCGAAAGGCTTAAAACG
>JBEGUX010000204.1:0-8855 GCA_041178685.1 Bacteroidota bacterium | reverse complement strand
CTGCACGTGATTTTGCAGCAAGCATTTCGGCGGTTATGACGGCGGTCGCTTATAAAACTTCAGCCGAAATGGCGGAGCAACTGGGAGCATTTAATCGATACAAGTATAACGCTGCTTCTATGGGAGCTGTGATAAAGCAACACATCGATGTATTGCAAGACAAATTAAACAAGCATAAAAATTCAACAGCTATTGAAAGTCGATGGGTTTTTGAATTGCAAGAAATGGCTATTACAATTTGGAAGAAGGCAGAAAATCTTGGCAATAAATTTGGATATCGAAACGCACAAGTTACTGTTGTGGCTCCGACAGGTACTATTGGATTGTTGATGGATTGTGATACACTTGGGATAGAGCCGGAGTTCTCGCTGTTGAAAGAGAAGAAGTTGGCAGGAGGGGAGATCCGGAAAATAATGAATCGTCAAGTAATACCTGCGCTACACCGGTTAAATTACCCTGCTGAGCAGATTCAACAATTTCATCAATTAATGATAGATGGAAACATTGACGCTGCACTTAGCTATATTAATGAAAAGGATAGGTCTGTTTTTGCCACTGCTGCAGATGGCTCTATTAGTATAAATGCACATTTAGAAATGATGGCTGCTCTTCAGCCTTTTATTTCAGGGGCGATCTCCAAGACTGTTAATTTGAAGCAGGATGCTACTGTTGATGATATACAAAGATGTTTCTATACAGCATGGAAATTAGGATTAAAGTCCATTTCTGTTTACAGAGACGGTTGTAAAGCGTCTCAGCCATTAAATAGTTCAACAAAAAGTATATTGACTACGTCTTTGCCTGATAAGCCACTTTGTAATGAATGTGGATTTTATACTATTCGCCAAGGCAGCTGTTTTCATTGTCCTAATTGTGGGAATGTAATCGGTTGTTCGTGAAGTTTTAATCCTTGGTAAGTATTAATGATTTTCGGATAGTAAAATCTTTTTCTCCAAAATGCCTGACTTCAGTAGTTGCCTGATAATCTTTTGTAGTAATAGTGTAACGAGTTCTATACTGGCAATCTTTACCGTTCTCTCGTCCCTTCTTTTCCAAAACAACTATCGCATTTTCACCATCATTCACTGCAAGCGTAATTAGCCACACATCCTCGTTAATCTTTATCGACTTTCCTGAAGGTTGAATTTCGATTATAGAAGAATCAATAGCTGTTCCCGCAGTGTCTATATACTTCAAAAGTAAATTTAGTTCGTCTGATTTATGGCTGCCGGCAATTAATAAAGTATCAGAATTGCCTGATTGACTGACCGTAATTCGCATTCCATTCCATTTTCCATCAAGCCGTTTAAAACCTTCGCGGCAAACACTTTCTTTATCTTGCGCACTGGCTAATAGTGCAAGGAAAATAAAGGCCGTCAATAATAATCGTTTCAACTTATTGCCATTCTTCATGTGTTCATATTTATTTAGGGTTATAAATATCTTTAAATATTTCTTATTTCAAATCGAATGATAAAGCTAAGCTATTTCATAGGGCTGTTGTTGGAAAATAATTGTTGATTATGACGAAAAGCATGTTTATTTCGGTTTCGAATATACTTACTTTGTAAAAAAAGTATGGACGCAACTCACCTTCATCTGCTCTTTAATCATGTCGGAATATTGGGCATATTATTTTCTACACTACTACTTATTTCCGCTATGCTTGTAAAATCCGAAATACTTAAACGCGCTGCAATGGTCGGTTTGATAATCGCTACTGTAGCCACGGGTATTACTATGAATACGGGAGAAGGGGCAGAGGAGTCTGTCGAGAATCTTCAGGGAATCTCTGAAGCTACTATTCATGAACACGAAGAATCAGCTGAAACTACTATTTGGTTGGTAGGTGTATGCGGATTGCTTTCGCTGGTGGGAGTTGCATTTTATTTTATGTCGAAATCTTTGCCTTCTTTTTTTTATACGGTATTGCTTCTGCTGACTTTGGTTGCTTCTTATATGATATTCAATACCGGCCGTTTAGGTGGATTAATAAGGCATTCCGAACTTTCAGGCACCACCGGAGCCGTACAACAGAACGGCACTGAACTGGAAGAGCATATAGACGATTGATAGGAATTGGAATTGGCCTAAAACTTATTGACGCTCTATGTGTTTTGTTCATGTGGAGCGTATTCATTTTGCAACATCTTTTTCTGATATTATAAAACAGGTGGAATCTATCGATCCATCTAAATACGCGCAATCACGTAATTTCCTTAATGGAGCCGTCACCCGCCTGTCACCCTATATTTCCCGCGGAGTTATTTCCACACGTTATGTATTTGAGGCACTAAAGAATCTTGGCTATGATTTTTCCGATATGGAAAAATTGGTTCAAGAATTAGCTTGGCGAGATTATTGGCAGATTATATGGGATATTAAAGGTGATGCTATTGAAAAAGATTTGAAATTTCCACAATCTCCTGTTCGAACAGACGGAGTGCCAACGGCGCTGCTAAGAGCGACTACTGGTATTAACTCGATTGATGATGGATTAGTCGAGTTGATTGAAACAGGGTATATACATAACCATCTTAGAATGTATATAGCCTCTCTAGCTTGTAATTTTTCCATGTGTCATTGGGAGATCCCTGCACGATGGATGTATTACCATTTACTCGATGGTGATTGGGCCAGCAACACATTGAGCTGGCAATGGGTAGCGGGCAGCAATAGTTCCAAGAAATACTACTTCAATCAGGAGAATGTAAACAAGTATTCCGGCTCAAGTCAGCTTCACACTTTTGCCGATGTTTCTTATGATGCTTTTCCACTTGCTTCGCCTCCGGATGCTTTGATCGCTGTTGAGCATCCTAAACTCACTACAGTACTTCCTGAAAGTAATTTGTTAAAATTAGATCCTGACTTACCTCTGCTTATCTATACATCTTACCAATTGGATCCACTTTGGTATTCGAATATTGCTGCAAATCGTGTCTTATTGTTGGAGCCTTCTCATTACAGAAAATATCCCGTCTCCGAAAAAGTTATTCAGTTCATCCTCCAACTGGGAGAAAATATCAAGGGTTTGCAGGTGTTTACTGGGGAATTCGCCGATTTGGCTTCAGCCTACGGTAAGAGTGATATTAGATATAAGAAACATCCTTTCTCACGTTATTTTCAAGGTAAAGAAGAACCGGCAGAACGATTAACAACCATCGATAAAGACTACCCTTCTTTTTTTGCATATTGGAAAAAGGCTCAGAAAATACTTGAGTTTAATTGATATGACTTTTGTCATACCTTTAATTTACTAGAAAACAGAAATTGCCCCTGTTCAATCATAATTCCGCCGGGGCTTGGAACCAACTACTACTGTAAAAGTCAATTGCTACCATTGTGGCGATGAATGATGTAATAATTTCATTCATTGAACCGGCCCCTGTTGCCGCCCGTAGTAAGTTGTAGCCTGACGCAAGTATTTTACTATCTTTGGTTGAAAGGAATTATAATGGAAAATACTGAATTAAACTTTTCAATAGGCATGCTACTCCTTCGTATGACAGGTGGTATGCTTTTCTTTTTTCAAGGCTACGATAAGGTTTATAAGGTAGGAGTCAAACAAGTAGTCGAAACATTTAATGATCCATTTCAGAAGACGCCGCTTCCTCAATTTATGCTTAAACCGATGGTGTTGGTTTCCTCTTATTTGGAAATGATTTGCGGGTTGTTGTTGGTTCTTGGTTTGTTTAGAGATGTTGCTCTGTATTTACTAGCTGCCGACTTAGCAGCAGTCGCTCTGATGTTTAGTGCAATGAAAGCAATGTGGGACATGCAATTCTTCTTTCCGCGTTTTATTATGGTCTTATTGCTGCTGCTGTTGCCATCGGGCACTGACCGGTTTTGCCTCGATAAATTGTTAGGGTAAACGATTAATCAGATAAATAAAAAAAGGCCGGTAAACACCGGCCTTTTTTTATTACTAATATGATTATTTCGAAACTACAGGTTCGTAGTTGACATCTACTTTGATCTTTCCTTCGGTGGCGAGTTTATCGGTTACCACTTTAGGAATGTCAATCTTGAAATCACTAAAAACAACTTTGAATTCTGATTTGCCTGAAACTATAGCACCGCTTTTGGTCGTCAATGATCCGGTGGCCGTTACTTCTTTTGTTACGCCGTGTAGAGTCATATTTCCTTTTACAGTAACCGGATATGTGCCGTCTTTAGCAAGGTTGACTTCTTTCATATTAGTGATGGTGCCTTTGAAATTGGCTTTTGGGAATTTTTCAGATTCAACATAGTTTTCGTTGAAGTGCTCCTGCATTAGTGCCTTTTCGAAATTGAAAGCGGTCATAGAGACCATGAATTCCATAGCACCCGAACTTACATCAATAACACTGATCGCATTTTCATTAATGGCGCGGATTTGCTCCGGAGAATTGGCAGCAGTTGCGTCAAAACTTACTTTACCTTTTTTAGTAAAGAACTTTGTTTGTGCAGAGGCTGAAATGGATGCTAACAGCGTGATGGCAAGGATTATTTTTTTCATAATGATTGATTGGATATTGATTAGGTTTAGCTTTTACTTTTTGTTGTAATCGGTAAGTACGCAGTTGCTCAAGAGAAGATCGCCGCCGGGAAGCATTTCTACTTTTTGATATGCATTGCATTGGCCTTTGAGGCAGACTGTTGCTCCAGGTTTGAAGTCTTTGATTATTGTAGAATCGCCAGGTTCAAACTGACACATTATCCCCGACATTTCACTGCCGCGTAATCGAATTCGAATAGTGCCATTATCTGACGTCGCCTCTTCAATTACACCTTCCACTTGTAATACTTTACCGCCAAATTCAACAGTGGCGATAGAGTCGTTGTCTTCAAACTTTTGTGCAAGGCTATCTGCTTTGAATAATGCCACTGCATCTATCTCGCTGGTTGACTCTCGAGTACGGGTGAACTCACGTATGCCATATAGAACACCCGCTAAGATTAGGCAAAGGACAACTAAAACTATTTTTACTGTTTTTGACATTAATTATTTTCTAATTGTTAGGCGCACCGGCATTTACCCAGATTTCTATTTTCTTGTAGGTGCAATTATCAACTTTTGTGCCAGAAGGAGGCATCGCAGAATATCCCGGCTGATGACCTATTGATCCGAGCAATTGTCCGTTTAATGCTTTAGCTTGAGCATTCGAATAGCCTTCCAATGATATTCCACCTGAATTAACGGCATCAGAATGGCATCCCAGGCAATTTTGGGAAAGAAATGGCGCAACGAAGCTGCTATAAGTAGCTCCTGATGTATCGCAACTTCCATATGAAATTGGATACAGTTCCTCCATGGAATCATAATAACAACTCCAGGTGCTGCTAATTACGATGATTAATAACACCGTAAGGCTTAGACCAAGTTTGGTTGTTTTCATTGGTTACTAGTTGTTGGGCGCACCGTTTTGTATCCAAATGCGAATCATATCAAGTTCACACTGCGGAAGCTTAGATCCTGATGGCGGCATTCGCGCATAATTAGGTTGATGATCAACCGCACCATATAAAGTTCCACTCGTCGCTAAGGAGTAAACATTAGCATATGTTGTCAGGTTGATGTTGCCCTGAGGATTTATACTTCCATGACAGCCGGTACATTTCGCGCTTAGTAATGGTGCAATGGAGCCGGAGTAGGTAACATTTGTAGTATCACAACCGCTAGTACAAGAATTATTGTTGGCCCCCTGATTAATCCAATTGTTAATGGTAGTAATTTGAGATGGAGAAAGTGGTGAATAGGGCGGCGGCGGCATGATCTTATCCGGATCCGTTTCGGTGATTACATCAAAAAGATCACTGTTGGATGCATTTCCCGGATCAATAATTCCGGAATTCATAACACTTTGGTAGGAGGTAAGTGTTACTCCGTCCTGATTGGATGCAGCATCGTGACAACCACTCATTGTACAATTCGTTGTGAGTAATGGCAACACCGAGTTTTGGAAATAAACAGAATCGGGATCGCATGGAGTATTGTTCCATCCGTTGTTTCCACCATTATCATCCGTAGGTGTAACAAATTCCAGTGGGTCGTGTTTGCAGGAGTCTATCAAGAGACTGCCTGTAAGTAATACTGCCAACGTTACAATTGAACGATTGCTCATTATAAATAGAGTTGTAGTGGAATTACTCTGCAAAAATAACGAAAAATCAGCCAGTTTGTTTTATGAAACCGGGTGCTTCATACCTTTTCCAAAATCAAGGCTGTAGCGCCACGGTGCTGATAAACAAACGATTTTGCAGCTTGCCCGGAATCGGATTTTATAGCAGGATGATGCTTAAGTTCATCGATCCAGTTGTGCAGTGATTTTACGTTGTCAACCGGCCTGGCAGCCTTTAATGCAATTAAACTTTTTGCTTCCAGGAATTTACTGTAATTCGGTCCCCAGGCCAATGGAACACCGTAAACTGCAGCTTCCAGGGAGTTGTGAATGCCGGCTCCAAACCCACCACCAATATAAGCTAAGTCTGCGTATCGGTATAAACGTGATAATAGTCCAATGGTGTCTATAACAAGAATAGATTTTTCAGCAGAAAAACCGCTGCTAATTTCAGAATAAAACAATACTTGTTCGCTAAAGCCTTTTTTCTTCAGCTTCATTTTGAGCTGATCAATGTGTGCTTTATCAGTCTCGTGCGGAACCACTATCAATCGCATCTCATTGGAGCAGTGACTGAAAGCATCGAGTATAATTTCTTCATCAGGCGGCCAGGTACTTCCGGCTACAATAGTAAACCGATTGGATGCCCATGCTGATATTTCATTTACTTCCTCTGATTCCTCAGCAATCTGTACAACGCGATCAAAGCGAGTGTCGCCGGTGAGCGTTACATTATGGATGCCTTTATTGTTAAGGATCATTTTGGAAGATTCATCCTGCACGAAGAAATGATTTACTTTTTTTAGTGTATTTAGAAAACTTGTTGCATAGCTTTTGAAAAACCAGTGATTAGGACGGAAAATTGCTGCGATAAGAAAAACAGGAATGTTACGCTGGATGGCAGCATTCAGAAAGTTAAACCAGAACTCGTATTTGATGAAGAATATCTTTTCCGGCTTAACAATGTCTAAAAATAGTTCTGCGTTAAATCTGGTATCAAGTGGCAAGTAACAGACGTAATCAGCCTGGCTATAGTTTTTTCTAATTTCGTATCCGGAAGGAGAAAAGAAAGTCAATAGAATTTTCTTTGTTGGATACTTCTCTCGATATGCTTCGATAAGCGGCCGACCTTGCTCGAATTCACCTAATGATGCGCAATGAAACCAAACCCATTTTGAATCGGAATCAATGTTGTTTTTAAGCAGGCTACTCCAGTCTTGTCGTCCCACAACCCATTTGCCAGCTTTACTGTTTCCGGCTATTGCTACTAATCGCAACAACATACCATACGAAGCAATAGCTAAATTATAGAGTTTCCGCATCGTCTAGTCAAAGTAATAGGCGTTGGGAACTTTTTTATAAAGTGGAATTATCCATCCTGCTTTTAATCCAAGTAGTCGATCGCTTCTTTCTCCATCATCCGAAGAGCGAGTGTCGAAATTAAAGCTGCGCCGGTTTTTTGTAAAGGCTTGCACGGCTTCGATTCCTATAAAGAAATTCACCCGCCGACGATTGCCAAAATTCATGTAACCCAGAAATTGAGAAACGTACCACCCATTGGTCAAACGATCGTAGCCTTTGGTGTAGTCGCCTTCCAAATAGGGTATCCGGTATCCCTGGCTTTCAATTCGGATTTTGTGCTGGATGAAGCCGGCTCCGGCAATAAAAACAATTCCTGAGTTTTTATTGGGACCAATTAGTGGGAATAACTTTCCCAACTGCGATTCTACTTTCCAACCTCTCTCGTACAATAACAAAGTGCCGTATGTGCCGTCTTGAGTGATAAACTGCCCTTGAGATGTTACAAGACCATTAAGCATAGACGTTTCTTTGACGTTATCGCCAAATAAAAAGTCTCCCTGAAAACCCCATATCCAATTTCCTTTGGTCTTTCGGATATACTTACCTCCGATACTAAAGTTATTTCCGAATCTGTCCGCAAGGTCGCCGCCGGGAGAAAAGTATCCTCCGGAAATGGCAGCAGATGAAAAGCCAAAGACAGAGTCGCGAACACTTACTTGCCCGCGAATGTCGCTGGAAATAAAAATCAGCAGTATTGCCGCAAGTCGCTTTGAATATCTAATGAAAGGCATGAAAAGTTCCACTATTTTTTGGAAAGATCTTCAGCAGTGAATTGCAAGGGTAACAAGGTATTTACGCTATCAGCCACCCAAACTTTACCGGATGCACCAACAAGAATTAGACGGATAGAATGAGAGTATCGGTGCTCGTATTCCGCGATAGCTTGCCTGCATGCACCGCACGGTGCAATGGGACGATTGATAGAAAAGTTGGATGAGAAAGCGGTAATTGCCATGGCGGTAATTTTTTTTCCGGGAAAGTTGGCTCCCGCCCAAAACATAGCCACACGCTCGGCGCATAAGCCGAGAGAGTAGGAGGCATTTTCCTGGTTATTTCCCGAAATCACCTGACCTGAATCGAGTCGAAGTGCTGCGCCTACCTGGAATTCAGAATAAGGAGCGTAGGCGTGCTTAGTACTTTCGCGCGCAGCCCGAATTAGCTCCTGGTCTTCTACTGATAATTCGTTTTCTGTGTCGAATTCAGTCAATTCGCACTTTAGTTCTATTTTCCTGCTCATTTTCACCATAAAGGTAAGTCATTTATTTTTCTTTTATAATTAATTGAATGTCAAATGAATGCAAATTGCATAAGAGTATTTATTTATTTTTATACACAAAATGTAACAAAACAGCATTATTTATGCGCTTCTGTGCCTTGTTTTACAACATTTTT
>JBEGUX010000203.1:0-6006 GCA_041178685.1 Bacteroidota bacterium | reverse complement strand
ATTGGATTTTACCCAAATTGAAAACGATCGTTACCGTCAACGAATCTATTGCCAACGAATACCGCAAACGATACGGAATTGATGTCAAAGTCGTACGTAATATTCCGCTCACCAATAATTTTGAAGAGAATGATTTTTTTAATCCGTTGACACGTGCCGATCTTAAACTTCCTGAAAATAAGACCATCTTTATTCTTCAAGGTGCCGGCATCAATGTACAGCGTGGTGCAGAAGAATTGGTGGAAGCAATGCAGTTTGTAAACGATGCTCTATTATTGATAGTAGGTGGTGGCGATGTCATAGATGATTTGAAAAAGTCGGCTATCGTACTTAATCTTTCTGGTAAAGTAATATTTATGGATAAAGTTCCCCAGCAGAAATTACGTCGAATTACACGAATTGCAGATTTCGGATTGACGCTGGACAAGGATACCAATCTCAATTACCGTTATTCACTACCCAATAAACTTTTCGATTATATCCATGCCGGACTTCCCGTCATTGCATCTGATTTACCGGAAATCCGCAGAATCATCGACGGCTATAAAATCGGCGTTATTATTCCTTCGCACGAACCGCAATCTATTGCCTCTGTGCTCAATAAAGTAATTCAGGATGCTGCAACAAATGCTATTTGGAAAGAGAATTTAAAAAAAGCAGCTGCCGAATTGACTTGGGATAGCGAAAGGGAAGTACTACTTTCGGTGTTCCAAAATGCCCGCTGAAAAATCCATACACATCATCTCTTTTGATGTTCCCTTTCCTCCGGATTATGGTGGAGTCATAGACGTATTTTATAAAATTAAAGCACTCTATGAATTAGGTGTTTCCGTTCATCTTCACTGCTTTGAATATGGACGTGCGCCGCGCGAAGAATTGAACCCATACTGTGCATCGGTAAATTATTATCCGCGACAAACTAACAAGTCATTACTGTTTAATACGCTCCCTTATATAGTCCTTTCGCGTTCTTCCGATGACCTCCGCAAACGCTTACTGCAGGACGATTATCCAATACTAATGGAAGGCATTCATTGTACTCACTTGTTGAATGATCCTGCCTTTTTTGGTCGTCGTTGTTTTGTACGTTCGCACAATGTCGAACACGACTACTACCATAATTTGGCAAAGGTTGAACGTAATATTTTCAAACGGTATTACTTCTACAATGAAACAGGAAAATTACGCAAGTACGAGCCGGTGCTTAAACGCGCCAAAGCCATTGCTGCGATTTCTCCGGAGGATACCCACTATTTCAACTCGACTTACGGCAACGCTTTTTACTTACCGGCATTTCATCCGTTTGAACAAGTAATTTTTACAACTGAAACTAATGACTTTGCTTTTTACCATGGTAATCTCGCTGTAGGTGAAAATAACGAAGCTGCACTTTACCTAATTGAAAAAGTGTTTGCCGGACTTCCGTATAAATTGATTGTAGCCGGTGCTAAACCTTCGGCAGCGCTGCGACGTGCAGTGGCAAGTCATGCAAATGTTAGCTTGATGGATCGTTTGTCGCCAGAAGAAATTCACCGGCATATTGCAACAGCGCGAGTGAATGTTTTACCGACATTCCAGGCTACCGGAATCAAACTTAAGTTACTGGCATCATTATTCCTTGGTAAGCACGTGCTAGTCAATTCACCAATGGTGGATAAAACCGGACTCGAGGATTTGTGTACTATTGCCGATAGTCCGGAGGAATTCCGTTCACAGCTGAAAATTATTTTTGAAGAAAAAGATTTTCCTGAGAGAAATGTAACGGAACGTAAATCAATATTGGAGACTAAATTTTCCAACCGAATCAACGCTGGCCTTCTGGTGAATCGAATCTTTGGTTAAGCGGTTGCAACAGGCTGTTGCTGTTTCGTGTCGTCCATTCGACCGTTCTCGCACTTAATAATTCGCGCCGGAAATTTTTCCATCAGTCCGTAATTATGCGTGGCCATCAAAACAGCAGTTCCTTTCGTGCTGATCTCAAAAAGCAGTTTCATGATTTCTTCCGATGTCTCCGGATCCAGATTTCCGGTTGGTTCATCGGCAAGAATAAGCTCCGGATGATTTAATAGTGCACGAGCGATGACTACACGTTGTTGCTCGCCACCGCTCAATTCATGTGGTAACTTGAATCCCTTCGTGGTCAAACCAACATTAGCCAGCGCCTCATTTATCCGTGACTGAATTTCTGTTTTATCCTTCCAGCCGGTGGCAATTAGAACGAATTCAAGATTGGCATTTATGGAACGATCCGGCAACAGTTGAAAATCCTGAAAAACGATACCAAGTTTCCGGCGGAGGAACGGAACCTGGTTAGAGTGTAATCCGGTTAGATTAAAGCCTGCTACTGCACCGCTGCCTTCTTGCAAGGGCAATTCGCCGTATAACAATTTCAGTAGACTGCTTTTTCCGCTTCCCGTTTTTCCAATCAGGTACACAAACTCACCTTTGTCGATCTGCAAGTTGATGCCGGTCAATACCGGACTTCCCGATTGGTAAATGGTAACATTCGTAAGATCAAGGATGGACATGCTCATAGACAACCGATTGTGTCACAAAGCTACAGTAAGTCGGAATAGTAACGATTTAATACTCCGGTAAGTATTGAACAACTACAGGTGGAATTGTCTTTCAGCGGAAAAACTAAAGGCTTAAAGAGTAAACTCTTTAATCGAGTTTTTTAATTTTTCCGTAGGGCATTTCCCGAATCAGGTCGATCAACTCTGATTCACGTTCGCCAAGGCCGGCTTTGGTGAGCGCTTTCTCAGGACGGTCTACCCGGAAATAAGCTAAAAGCGTGAAATTTTCATCGCGCAGCTGCACATAATCGGGAATCTTTGCCGTGCCTTTTACTTTGAGGATGTACATCATGCCAAAGATAACAAAAATGTCTTGCTTTGGTTCAGATCAAGCCTTGTGTGCAAAAGAGTGTTGGTAAATACAACCCATTCAAAAACAGTTAAATGGGCTGTGCGAATAATTTTGTGGACATTAACGTTATACACGTATTAACCCCGTTGCATGGTGCGAAGAATAATTGTGCTGCTGGTCGTTCTGATCAGCTCCACACCTGTGTTTTCACAGAAGACAAAAATTTATACTGAACCTGACCGCGAATATCGCCTGGGACTTGAGTTGTTAGAGAAGCAAAAGTATGACGCCGCCCGGAAAGCGTTTGAACAAACTTTACTCTCTACTGAGTTCATCTCCGATGAGGCTCGCCAGAATTCCGCTTTTTATATCGGACGCTGTGCGGCCGAACTGTATCACGGTGATGCTGAATATCACTTGATACAGTTCATTGCCCGTTATCCGGAAAATGCTCTCGTTGACGAAGCGTATTACACATTAGCGAATTATTACTACCGCGGGAAGCAGTACAAGAAGTCGTTCAATTATTTCAACAAACTGGATATCGCTTCACTTACCGACGAGCGGAGGATCGAAGTGAACTTCAAGCTCGGTTATGGCGCTTACATGACCGAAGATTACGATAAGGCATCGCGCGCTTTTTTTGCGGTGAAAGATACCGACAGCAAATATGCAACCGCTGCGCAATATTACTACGCACACATGGCTTACGTAAGCGAAAACTATGAGACTGCGCTGCAAGAGTTCATGAAGTTGCGTAGCTCGGAAGCCTTCGCACCGGTAGCGCCGTATTATATTACCCAAATTCTTTACAAACAGAAAAAGTACGACGAAGTGTTGAAGTATGCGCCAAACGCTCTCGACTCAGCAGGCGCAAGAAATGGTCTGGAAATAGCCCGCATGATCGGCGAGTCGTACTACCGTAAAGGAGAATACGCTTCAGCCATTCCTTACCTCGTCGATTACGAGAAGAATTCTTCAGGCGCTGGCGCTGCCGATCACTATGCATTGGGTTATTCGTATTACCGTACGGCTCAATACGAAAAAGCGATTCCGTATTTTCAGAAGCTGAATAGCGGGGATGACTCGCTTTCGCAAAATGCATACTACCACTTGGGCGACTGTTACCTGAAAACGAATGCTAAACGAAGTGCGCGTACGGCGTTTGAAGCTGCAGGTAAGATGAATTATAATCCATTCATCACAGAGGAATCGAAGTTTGCATTTCTCAAGCTCTCGTATGAGCTTTCTTTTCAGTCTGTCGCCGTAACAGCTTGCCGTAATTTTCTCAAAGAATATCCGGAAAGTGCGCATACGGCTGATGTGAATGAAGTATTAATCAATATTTATGCGAGCACACGAAACTACCGTGATGCGTTAGATGCACTCGACGCAATAAAGACCAAAACTCCGGGGATGAAAGCGGCATACCAGAAAGTGGCATATTATCGGGCGGTTGAATTATTCATGGACAATAATCTGGTTGAATCTGCAAAATTGTTCCAGGCGTCAATTAGTAATCCTGTTGATCAGCGCCTCACTGCCGACGCACACTATTGGAAAGGTGAGATTGCTTACAAGCAGTCTAAGTTCGATCAGGCTGTCAAATCGTATAATGATTTCCTCTATTCTCCCGGGGCTGTTACTTCTGATCATTACAATCTTGCGAATTATAATAACGGGTATGCGTATTTCAAACTCGAAAATTATTCCAACGCACAAAACTCTTTTCGTAAGTATGTAAAAGATAAGTCTAACACGGATCCTGAACGCTATGGCGATGCACTATTGCGGATTGCGGATTGTAATTTTATGCAGCGTGATCAATTAGCTGCACTTGATTATTACAACCAGGCTATTCAAGCTAAAGCAAAATCTGCCGACTACGCATTGTACCAGAAAGGAATAATCCTTGGCGTTCAAGGAAAATTGAATGAAAAGGTCAAGTCGTTGGAAAAAATTACGGACGATTATCCTCAGTCGGTTTACTTTGATGATGCTCTCTATGAAACAGGTCAAGCGTATTTGACTATGGGCGAGAATGCGAAAGCGCTGGTTTGTTTTCGTCGTGTAATCACCGAATTTCCGTCCAGCAGTTATGTGAAAAAAGCCGAGCTGGGTGAAGCGTTGGTGTATTACAACGATGGTAAAGACGAACAAGCGACAGTTGCGTGTAAGCGGATCATTGAAAAGTATCCCAACTCTCAGGAAGCTCGCGAGGCATTATTACAGCTAAAGAATATTTCCGTATCACAGCAAAAGGTCGATGAGTATTTGCAATATGCAAAGAATCTACCCGATGCAGATGTTACTGCGGCAGGAGAAGATTCTATCACTTATGAAGCTGCAGAGTTGCTGTACACGCAAGGTCGTTGTGAGGAAGCGTTGAGAGACCTTGGTAAATATCTTTCTAAGTTCCCTAATGCGCATTTTAAACTTAATGCCAATTATTATCGAAGCGATTGTTTGTTCCGTGCGAAAAAGTACGAAGAAGCATTGGTCGGTTATGAGTACGTCATTCAGCAACCTAAAAATACTTTCACGGAGAGATCATTGCTTAACGCAGCACTTATTCAGTATCGTCTTAAAAATTACACTGAAGCAGCGCAGCGCTTTGACGCGTTGGAAAATTCGGCAGAAGTCAAAGAGAATATTGCAGCAGCTCGCGCCGGACAGTTACGCAGTTATTTCAAAGCCGGTGATTGCACAAAGGCAATTACAGCAGCCGAAAAAATTCTTGCTGCTACTCCGGTTGAAAAGGACTTGCAGAACGAGGCGCAACTTATTTCGGGTCGGTGTTATCTAAGTCAGGACGATTTCGCAAAGGCTAAACCTTTTTATGCACAGGTTGCGAAACGGACTCCTTCCGAGATGACAGCGGAAAGTAAATATTCGTTGGCACTTATTGAATTCAAGCAGGGGAATTACAAGGAAAGTCAGAAGCTTATTTTTGAAGTTCAGAAGCAGGTGCCGGCCTATGACTTTTGGATCGCTAAGTCGTTCATTCTGTTAGGCGATAACTACGCCGCATTGAAAGATACCTTCCAGGCACGTGAAACCTACAAGAGTATTGTCGACAATTTTGAAAAAGCTCCCGGGGATCCCGAAGACTTGAAACAAATTGCGCAGGATAAGTTG
>JBEGUX010000202.1:0-4542 GCA_041178685.1 Bacteroidota bacterium | reverse complement strand
TATTGGAGCGCAAGATTATGGAGATGGATAATTTCTTTTATCTAAGTCCAGACTTACTCTGTGAAGCCACTATGAACGGTTACTTTCAAAAAGTGAGTCGTTCGTTCGTTACAGAATTGGGCTATTCGGAGGAAGAATTGCTGTCTACTCCATTTATCGAATTGGTGCATCCGGACGACCTCCATGATACGATGCAGGTCATGCAGCAATTGGTAGAACAGGATAAATCGATTGCATTTTTTCACAATCGCTATCGATGCAAGGACGGTCATTATATTACGCTAAGCTGGAATGCCATACCTCATCTGCCGACGGAGACCATCTATGCTACTGCACGTAATATAACTAAACTGGAACTTCTTCAAGAAGAAATAAATAGGAATAAAATCCGAGAGATAGAAC
Source organism: Bacteroidota bacterium (assembly GCA_041178685.1). Lineage (GTDB taxonomy): Bacteria > Bacteroidota > Bacteroidia > AKYH767-A > 2013-40CM-41-45 > Pollutiaquabacter. The sequence continues at coordinate 4,140 of JBEGUX010000202.1, read as the reverse complement.
GCAGCAAAGAAAAGTTCACGACGCTTTCTCAAATGACAAAGATGGTTTCTCATGAATTGTTGGAGCCTGCCAACCTTATTATTGGCTTTGCTGATGTGGCAGAAGAAATGATCAAAGAGTTAGCTGAGACGAATGACTTACAAGAAATAGCTGATTTGGCTGAACGCATAGAGTTAGACCTAAAGCGAATAAAAAAACATAGCGAATTTATTTCGATGGTCCTTAATAAAATGAATTCAGAAGCTGATTGGTACCAGATTCCTTCAGTGATAAATAGAAAACTACAGTTCTAGGAATTTTATTCAAGAATTACTATCAAGATTAGAAAATCAACTTATTCAAAGGTTAAATAGTTCCAAATATTTTCAGCTCAAATAATAAAAAACGCCGGAGAATGTCCGGCGTTTTTGCGTTCAACTATTTTAATTCTTCATTCTGAATTTTGCATTCTGAATTGCCTAATCCATCCAACAAGTTTCATTAGCCTACTAATTAGAAGCCATACACAATACCGATATTCAAACCAATGCTACTGAAAGGAACATATTCTTTCAACTCAAGATCTGTGCTTGATGCTGGAACTTCATCGGCAAAATTTACCACTATAACATTACCGTCTTCATCGGTTACCGTGGCCTTTTCAGGTCCCCAGTTTTGATTGATTAATAATAATTCAGCATTTAAGGTAAGTCTGGCGTTGAGTTGAATGCCAACACCAAAAGCGCCGTACCATCCAAAAGTGCTGCCACCCGAAACTTCCACGTTCAATTCACCGCTGTCATCTTTTGTGTCTTGCGTTACTTTAGGACTCAAGCCGGCTACTAATCCAAAGCGTCCGTAAGGAGAAACTTTAAGATCACTGCCGGCAGAGACTTTAACACCCGGCATTATGCGAACAATGCTACTGTTAAGCGTTGTAGTAGAAGTGAAACTTGATCCGCCAAAAGAATAAGACTGAGAAAAATCACGCTTGTTACCAATTAAATAAGAGAATGATAAATCGGCACCAAAATGCTCGTTGAACATGTAACCTGCAGTTATACCAATTGGAAATCCTTCGCCATAGGTTCCTTTCTCATTCTCTACACCTGATAAGGTAGAAAAAGAATAGATTACGGTGTTGCCGGGAGATACGGCCAAGCCTGTGTTAATCCCAACACTAAAGCCTTGAGCAACGATTTGATTGGAAAATGCACTCGCGAATAACACAAATAAGATGGCGGAAACTGCTTTCTTCATACGTTATGTTGTTTGGTTTAGTAACTCAATTGTTGGTTTTGAAATTTAATTGAAAAAGTAGAGATGACAGGTACAATTAAAATCGATCTTTTCTGTAAGTGTTTCAACAAATTTGTTCTATTATGGTTTACTGCAAACTTTCATAACGGTAACCCATTTTTGTTTCAATCAACACCGAGTACGGTGTGTTGAATCCATCAGCCCGGAATGAAAAAGGCTCCATCACATCGTAAAGATTCGATCCCATTGGACCACCGGCAACAGGTAGGTATGAACGCTCGTGGCGTGCCATCCATGCGCTCCACAAGCGATCGATATTGGCGTGATGCAACCAGAATGTTGGATCATTAGGTGATGTATTCTGTGCCATATTTCCGGCACGAAAAGATCCGTTCTCTGGAAATATTCCGCCAACCCAGATATGTACGACATTATGCATTGTGCTACGACGTAATCCCGGAATCGGAATAACGTCCATCTGACTGTTTACACATGTATTACCCGAACAGCCGCGCCAGCCTTCCAAGGTATTACGGAAACTCATATTTGTATCTACCGCCACATCCCAAGGATAACTGTCGTACTTATTAACGCCCAGCGCAAATTCTACTTCGGGAGCAGAAGGAAGCTGAACAGTTTCAGTTTTGAATATTGTGAATGCCCTCGTCAAATCGGGATATGGATTGTTTCCAATGAAACCATAATTTACCAATGAATCTATATTGATATCATCACTGATTCGTATCGTCCATTCGCCCTGACGGAAAGGCCCGGTCATAACGATATGTCCATTGGAAGGGTCACCATTACCACCAAGCATATCATCCGAAAATAAGGCAGCCGTAGAGGCAGAATCGGTCCAATCCCAATACGGAATACTAATTGGTTTTCCGCTCACCTCGCGAAGTGCATTTTCAAAGAGCGAAAGGTACGAACGATGCCAAGGGAGGAAGGCAGGGTTCTGGTGTGCAGGGTACATTCCACCCATTGACCCATTACCGTGGCAGTAGAACGCACGATAATGCCAGTAAACAAACTGGTCGTAATAATTCAAGTTAGTATCGTAAGGCGATGGAGTCGCTTTTAACAGCTTCACAGCATTGACAAAATCCAGCTTTTCCTGCGGAGTAAGATCTTTCACGTTCTTACGCACAGTAATTATGCGCTGGGTTGTGTTATTATCATCTTTGTTACAGCCTTGTATGGAGATGAAAACAAATCCAACGAGTGTAATTAAGATTAGGAAGTAGAAGTTATTGATACGATTCATAGCAATGATGATTAATTCGCGGCCAATATAGAGAATTAATTCTTGATGCGTTCTAAATTTTCCATGTGGAAATCTATCAATGAAGGTATTTTAAAGGAAAATGCTACTTTTTCCGTTGAATTAATTTATTCAACACATCCAGCTGCAAAATAAAGTAAAGCAGGATTGTCATACACCAAATCACAAGTACATTAGCCGTAAACGTACTGATGGCTTGTCCAAATATTCGTTTCTCCCCTATGAAAAACGGATGCTGAAAGAAAGAGGATTGCGGATCCGGTGAACTAAACACCGGCTCGAATTGTTTGACTAACTTATTATTGTAGCTATATATCTTTGTGCGCTCATTTTGATTCAACACCAAATCCATTAACGACTGATTCTCGGAGACCATCATCAGCTCTTTTAAATTCGCTGCTTCAACATCATTGCCTGCAATTCGCTGCATCTGTTGTTCCTTCTTCTCCGAAGAAGTATTGTATGCATCAACAGCTGTCGTCCTGATTTTTTCAAGCAACTGATCAATTGTATCCAACGTGGTAGTTGTAAATTTTTCTTCCGGCAAGGCTATACTTGAATTAAATTGTCGAACCACTTCCCCGGCCGACAACTCTTGGCGTAATAATGCCCACGACTGCTTCACTTCCTCCACCGACTCACTTCCCTTCAACGATCGACGACATTTCGCTGCAGCTTTCTGCATTTCGCGTACCCAATAATCTTTTACATAGGTACTCTGACTCATCTGCTTATCGTATGCATAAAATAATCGGCGGTAATCATTGTCCTTGAATTGATGAACAGCCAGCGCTTCATACGTCCAACGCGAGGCCATTAAATTTCCCGCCAACGGAATCTCGTCTGAACTTGAGGAAATGGAATTGAGCTTGTTGAACTTTACAATTACTCCGCTCAATAAAATCTGCGGGATAATAAGCACCGGAATCAGAATGTAAACGGCTACCGAGGATTTCATCACCGAGGAAATATTCAAGCCCAGCATATTACTAAAGCATGCTCCGGAGAATAAAACAATAAAGTAACTGAAAAACATCCCGTGAATTCCCAGGATTAAATTTCCTACCAGTACAAAACTAGCCATCTGAATGGCCGAGAGCACGAACAACAAACCGATCTTTGACCAGAGATACGCCGTGCGACTCAAATTAAGAAACGATTCACGCTTGCGTATTTTACGATCGCGAAGAATCTCTTCGCCACTAACCGACAAGCCTAAAAAGAGCGAAACAACGACACAGATAAAAAGATACGCAGGAATATTTTCGTTAGCATACAAGGTGTAGTCTTTTCCGGGAACTGAGAAGCGCAACAAGGCCGCTAATACACCAGCCATTAGTGGTGCCTCGAGCAAGTTGATAAGAAGATACTGACGGTTAGCCAGCTTGGAAAAGAAATCACGCTTATAAAAAACGGAAATTTGTTTTTTAAAGTCAGCTATTTTCGGTTGAGCAGGAATCGATATTTTTGCTCGTGGCTTATCTTTCGTTAATCCTTGTTCTGCTTTTTTCCATTTCTCATACCACTCCTTTGGAGCGATTTTCCGCGCTTGTTTTCGATTGCCGAATTCATCAATCACCTCCTGCTCTACCAGGTTGAATATCTGTTCCGAA
>JBEGUX010000201.1:0-3020 GCA_041178685.1 Bacteroidota bacterium | reverse complement strand
GGTATTGTAGCCGTGAAGTTCGAATCTTCCTCCCTCAAAACGCTCTACACGAATGGTGTTTACGGCACCAATTCGCTGTGAAATGTCATCCAGGTTGTCCAACAGCGGGATAATATCCTGCTTGAACGGAATGGTGACATTCAGTCCCATTAGATCGGGATTTTCAGCCACGATCTTTTTGAGGTCATAAATGTTGCTGGTCTCGAAGTTTTCGTAGACACAGTCGGATAACCCCTCTCGCTCGAACTTCTCCGTAAAGAATTTTTTCGAGAACGAGTGCTCCAGAGGATACCCGAACAATCCAAATTTTTTCATTAATTGATTTGCTCCTTTTTTTTTGATTAGTAAATATTATTTCGCAGTACTCATAAATTTTTCTCTTATAAAAGCGATCACCATAGGTAACAAAGAGATCGCGATAATAGCTAAAATCACAGATGAAAAGTTGTCCTTTACCCAAGTAATATTACCGAATAAGTAACCGGCAATTGTGAACAATCCAATCCAGATAACATTGCCTATTACCGAAAAACGAAGGAAGCGCGCATAAACCATCGCGCCCAGTCCGGCAACAAACGGAGCAAAGGTTCGAAGGATAGGCATAAAACGCGCCAACACAACTGTTTTGCCGCCATGTTTCTCATAAAAAACATGTGTCTTTTCGAGGTATTCTTTGCGGATAAAACTTCTTTTGGCATTTATAATTCGTTCACCTACAAATTTTCCGATAAAGTAATTGGACGAATCTCCAAGAACGGCAGCAACAAAGAGAAGCGGGATCAGTATGCCAATCTCTAATCCGATTTGCTGAGCCGCCAAAGCGCCTGCCGCAAAAAGTAAAGAATCACCCGGGAGGAATGGGGTGAAAACCAAACCGGTCTCGCAAAAAATGATCAGACAAAGGATAACATAGGTTAACTTGTCGTACTCATTGACTATCTCCAAAAGATGCTTATCAATATGAAGAATAAAGTCCAGTAAATGCTGGAAAAAGTCCACTGATTATGAATAGATAAATAAATTAGGCTGGAATTTCGCAGTTATTCCACCTATTGTATGTCAAATTTAGACTTAAATTGCCTTCAAAATAGGGGTGTAATCATTTATTAATAAAATCTTCATTTAATATCCTAAATTAAAGGCATACTATGTTTCAGCCCGGTGATAAAGTTCGATTTCTCAATGAATCCATTGAGGGTGAAATAATTAGAAAGATTGGGGGAGACCGTTTTGAAGTAGTAGACAAGGATGGCTTTACGCATCATGTTGGTCAACGGGAGCTGGTTGCCATATCGTTTGTTCCAAGTCCAAATTCAACAGAGCAAGAATTACCAACAGCACCCCCAGTGGTCAAACCGATTGCCAAAACGGACGACCCCAACCATCTTATTCAATACTTTGAAGAAGATGGTACCGTCTACGGTGTTTTGGAATTATTGGATCCCGCGTCTCCATTGACGTCCGATGTTGCACTATGGCTTATTAATGCTACCGATATGCATCTCACATTTGTTGCCGTACGCGAGAAAGGTGATTACAGAACCCATCCTGTTGTTGGTCAGTTGAAGCCTCGATCAGAACATAGCGTAGACATATATGCTCAGGATCAATTGTACAAAATGGACGGCGTTGAATTTCAGTTTATCTTTTACAGCACATCTGAATTCCGTCCGCGTAGCCCGTTGGTGAAGCACATGGGACTTCGTCCGGGCGAATTGTTGGAGGCCGCATCCCGCTCCGGTAATGTCTTTGAGCGAACTGTAAAGATTCCACTGGTAGTCTTACGCGAAGAGCAAGTTGACGTAACAAAATTATTGAAGCGATTCACAGTGGATGAAGATGACATGCGTACCCGTCAGCAAATAGGAAGAGGGAAGGGCGCAAAAGCTTTCAGTGTCTTATCACGTGAAAAGGTAGTTGATTTGCACATCGATGCCTTACTCAAGGATACTTCTGGTATGTCGGCCGGACAAATGATAGCCTACCAGTTAAGTGTATTTGACAAGGAAATGAATCTAGCCTTGTTGGATCATCTCAATCGCATTACCTTTGTTCACGGCGTTGGAAACGGAGTACTTCGCAGCGCAATCCGCGAAGAGTTAAAGAAGTTTGATCATATTCATTTTAGTGATGCTCCTACTGAAAAATTTGGCAATGGTGCTACTCAGGTAGATTTTAAATGAGCCCTCTAGAACAGCTACGAAAAGAAAACACCCAAAAAATCAGAATCATGCGAAAGATTCTGATTGTTGGTTCATTGTTGACATTCGGTAAGTTTTTTGCCTATTGGATAACGCATTCGAATGCAATTCTAACTGATGCGTTTGAATCTATTATTAATATCGTGGCAGCAGCATTTGGACTGTTTTCACTTGTATATGCTGCTCGCCCTAAAGACGAGGATCATCCGTATGGACACGGTAAAATGGAATATATCGCCGTAGGCTTTGAAGGAAGTCTGATTTTTTTTGCCGGTGGTGGAATGATTATCAAAGCAATCTATTCTTTATACCATCCGATCGAATTGCAGCGTCTCGATGTTGGTTTATGGATTACTGTAGTTGCCGCCTTATCGAATGGAATAATGGGAGCTTACCTCATTCGCAAAGGCAAAGCATTGCACTCTCATACGCTAGTTGCCGATGGACACCATTTACTTTCTGATACTTGGTCTTCTGTAGGATTGTTGGTAGGAATATTCTTTATGCTACAAACCGGTTATGCCTGGATTGATGCAGTATTGACATGCATACTTGGTATATATATTCTTATCGTCGGTTACCGGCTTGTGCGTGATTCGTTATCCGGTTTGATGGACGAAGCCGATTTTGTCAAGTTGGAAGAAATCTCAGCTGTATTCAACAAAGAGCGAAAAGACCGATGGATTGACATTCACAACTTGAGAGTTGTAAAATACGGTGCGCATATTCACATTGATGCGCACTTAACGTTACCATGGTACGAAGACTTGGAAAAGTCACACCGCGAAGTGAAACTATTGGAAAAGCTGGTAAACGATA
>JBEGUX010000200.1:0-6517 GCA_041178685.1 Bacteroidota bacterium | reverse complement strand
TTTGGTTCAAGAAGATCCGTACAAGTCTCACGGCTACATTCATTCTTTCCATCGTGGTAAACATCGGTATGTGGTTCGAGCGCTTCGTAATTATCGTAACATCCCTGCACCGCGACTTCCTTCCTTCCAGTTGGACAATGTACTCTCCAACCTACATTGAAGTGGGTATTTTCGTTGGAACAATTGGTTTGTTCTTCACCTTATTCCTCATCTTCTCCCGTGTGTTCCCTGTAATCGCATTAGCAGAGCTAAAGACGATCCTGAAGAAAACGGGTAATCAATTCAAGAAAAAGAGCGTATTATAATCATGGCTAAAAGAATCTACGGCGTCTTTGATGACGAAGAAATCCTGCTGAACGCTATTCCGGCGTTGAAAGCGCAAGGCGTGGTTTGCAAGGACGTACAAAGTCCTTTCCCGATTCACGGCATTGAAGCAGTAATTGGTGTGCCTCGCACCCGTTTATCTATCGCTTCCTTCATGTACGGTATTACCGGGACATCACTTGCATTATTGATGGTGTGGTACATGATGATCTCCGATTGGCCGATCAATATTGGTGGTAAGCCCAACTTCGCCCTTTATCTCAACTTGCCGGCGTTTATTCCGGTAACTTTCGAAATGACTGTATTCTGTGCTGCTCACGGAATGGCATTGACGTTCTTCTTGCGCAGCAAATTATTGCCGGGTGTAACAGCTCCTATGCCGCACCCACGCATCACCAACGATAAGTTTGTTCTTCACGTAGATGTGAAGGATGAAAATACTATTAATGAAGTGTCCTCGCAGTTGAAGAGCGCCGGTGCTTCAGAAGTTCTTTTGAAATCACTTCAATTCGCCTGATAAGTCGCATGAAGAAATTCTTTTTATACGTGGCTCCTGCAATCGCCCTGCTCTCAGCAGCTTCTTGCAGCTCGCCCTCCGAAGATGCTAAGAGCACCGGAACCGAATACATGCCTGACATGTACCGTGGTCCTGCTTATGAAACCTATGGTGTTAGTCCTATTTACGGCGACAGCATGACGTCCAGATTGCCTGTCAACGGTACAGTTGCACGTGGTAATGCGGTCTATTCAGACCTCGACCGTCAGATGAGTCACGACTACATGTTGGCTAACTATCCCGGTACACCGGAAGGATATGAGTCGGCGGGATCAATGCTCAAAAACCCAATTCCATTGACTGCAGAAAGTATGGCAGAGGGAAAGCGTTTGTTTGAGAATTATTGCTTGATGTGCCACGGTGCAACAGGTATGGGCGATGGCCCGGTAGTTCAACGTAACGGTCCAAAGCCGCCGGCCTACAGTTCAGAGCAATTGAAAAATCTTTCTGAAGGTAAAATGTATCATTCCATCCATTACGGAAAGAATATGATGGGCTCCCATGCGTCACAGTTGACGGCAACCCAGCGTTGGATGATCATTCAATACGTACAAACTCTCCAGCAGGGTGCAACAACGGCTGCTGCCGATACCACTGCTGCACAAAAAATGTAATTCCACACCTTGAACGCTATGACGGATCAAAAATTTGAACTCAACCAGAACAACAAGGTTCTCCCGCTGATCATGATTGCCATCGGTGTGGCAGCTGTCGCTACCGGTTTCTTCAGCGATCCTACCCGCACATGGGCATCCTTGCTCATCAGCAATTTTTATTTCAATGCAATTGCGTTGGCCGGCATCTTCTTTGTTGCCGTACAGATGATTGCACAATCCGGCTGGTCAGTAGCACTTATTCGTGTTCCGGAAGCGATGTCCGGCTTTATGAAATTCGGAATGGTGGGAATGATTCTCATCTTCATTTTTGGTCATCATGATCTCTACCACTGGACACATCCTGAACTCTACGACAAAAACAGTCCGGACTATGATGCGATCCTCGATGGAAAGAGCGGATTCCTCAACATTACTTTCTATATGGTGCGTATTATAGCGTATGCACTTATTTGGGTTGGGTTTGCCTGGATGATTCGCAAGAAATCCCTCGAAGAAGATGTTGTTGGTGGTGTTGAACCATATCGCCGTAAAGTAACGCTGTCGGCGATCTTCATCGTATTGTTTGCTATCACTTCTTCTACCTCTGCGTGGGATTTCCTGATGAGTATCGACTCGCATTGGTTCTCTACACTTTTTGGATGGTACACTTTTGCCGGGCTGTTCGTAAGTGGCATGTCTATGGTCGCTTTATTGACGCTCTATCTAAAGCGTCGCGGGTACATGGATCATATCAATGAAAGTCACCTGCATGATGTGGGCAAGTTCATGTTTGCCTTTTCTATCTTCTGGACCTATTTGTGGTTCTCCCAGTTCATGCTGATTTGGTACGCTAACCTCCCTGAGGAAGTGGTGTACTACCAAACACGTTGGGAGTATTTCAAAAAGCTGTGGGTGGGTAATCTGTTGATTAACTTCATCGCTCCATTCCTGGTGCTGATGACACGCGATGCTAAACGTAAAACAGCAATTCTTTGGGTGGCTGGCGTAATCATCATCATCGGCCACTGGCTGGATGTATATCTGATGGTAACTCCTGGAACTGTAGGTGCACACTGGCATATCGGTTTCATTGAAATAGGGACATTCATTGGCTATCTTGGCTTGTTCTTGTTCAGTACGTTCCGCGAATTATCCAAGGCTGCATTGGTTCCAAAAAACCATCCGATGTTGTCAGAAAGTTTGCATCACCACATTTGATTCGAAGGGGAGAAATAAATTATTACCAATTAATCGAAGACTACTTCCATGATTAAGCTACTTGTTCTGATTGTTGTAATTCTCGCCCTACTGACGGTATGGCGCATCATTCGCGTCCTGGAACTCGTCCGTGATTTGCGCGGTGAAGAAGACTATATGACCGACGCTGACTCCAAGCGTAATGGTATCTATTTTATAGTGTTCCTGATAGTCGGATTGCTAGGCATGATATACTTTACGTTCGATGCGAAGAAGTATCTGCTTCCTGTGGCCGCCTCCAAGCACGGTGTGCTCACAGATGATTATCTTAACCTGAACTTCGCCCTGATCATTGTGGTATTCTTTATCACACAGATTCTACTTTTCGGCTTCGCTTACAAATACCGTCATCGTAAAGGTGAAAAGGCTTATTTCTATCCTGACAACCATAAATTGGAGTTAATCTGGACAGCAGTGCCTGCTGTTGTACTGATGGGACTTATTGTATATGGTCTTAAGCTGTGGACAGATATTACCGGGCCTGCTCCCAAAGATGCTATGGTCATTGAAATTTATGGCAAGCAGTTCGACTGGACTGCGCGTTATGCCGGTGAAGACAATGTGTTAGGTCGTTCGAATTATAAACTCATTACCGATGATAACCCATTGGGCGTAGACGTGAATGATCCTGCCGCAAAAGACGATAAAATCACCCGTGACCTTTATCTGCCTGTAAATACCCCTGTAGTGTTGAAGATTCATTCTCGCGACATTATCCACTCGGTTTACTTGCCGCACCTGCGTGCTCAAATGAATGCCGTTCCTGGCATGGAAACACAGTTTCACTTTGAGTCTACCATTACTACAGACAGCATGCGACTAATTACGGGCAACGAGAAATTCAACTATGTTTTGCTGTGTAATAAGATTTGCGGTGTAGCCCATTACAACATGAAAATGAATGTAGTGATCTCGCCGGCCGATGCCTTCAAAACATGGTACAAAGACCAACAATGGGTTTTTGCACGTCCTGAAGCAGCCGCGCCGGCAGCCCCTGCTGCACCTGCTGCCGATACAACAAAAATGGCTTCGGTTGAAGATGGTAAAACAAAAATCGTTGCCAGTCGTTAATTTAACGGTGGATAGCGATACCAATTAATAATTGTAACGATCAACTAATTGTCAGTATACATGTCAACGCATGCACACGGTCACGATGAGGCTCACGGCGCTCACGACCACCATGAACATCACAACGATTCTTTCTGGAGCAAATACATCTTCAGTACGGATCATAAAATGATCTCTAAGCAGTTTTTGATCACTGCTATTGTCATGGCTTTCCTTGCCATGATCATGTCACTTATTTTCCGTTTACAGCTCGGTTGGCCGGATCAGAAATTCGGCTTCCTGGAAAGCATCATCGGAAAATGGGGTAAAGACGGGAAATTGGATCCGGGATTTTATCTCGCCCTTGTTACTATTCACGGAACCATTATGGTGTTCTTCGTGTTGACGGGTGGATTGTCCGGTACGTTCAGTAACCTGCTTATTCCCCTTCAGGTTGGTGCGCGCGATATGGCCTCAGGATTCCTGAATATGTTATCCTATTGGTTCTTCTTTGGTTCTTGTGCCGTAATGACGATCTCATTATTCGTAGAAGCTGGGCCAGCGTCCGCCGGTTGGACCGTTTATCCTCCATTAAGTGCGCTGCCTCAAGCTATACCCGGTTCCGGGCTTGGAATGACATTGTGGTTAGTAAGTATGGTGCTGTTCATCGCTTCGGCCTTGTTAGGCGGTATTAACTACGTGGTGACCATCCTCAACATGCGCACCAAAGGAATGAGCATGACACGTTTGCCTTTGACCATCTGGGCGTTCTTTATCACTGCTATCCTGGGTATCCTTTCTTTCCCTGTTCTTTTCGCTGCAGCGCTACTTTTATTATTCGATCGCAGCTTTGGTACCAGTTTCTACCTCTCCGATATTTTCATTGATGGTGCACCGTTGCATTACGCCGGTGGTTCTCCGGTTCTCTTCCAGCACCTTTTCTGGTTCTTAGGTCACCCGGAAGTGTATATCGTATTGCTTCCTGCTCTTGGACTTGCTTCTGAGGTTATCGCTACGCAATCGCGTAAGCCAATCTTCGGGTATAAAGCGATGATTGGATCCATGTTGGTGATTGCATTCCTCTCCTTTATCGTTTGGGGTCACCACATGTTTATTACCGGTATGAATCCGTTCCTTGGTTCGGTATTCGTATTCACCACACTGTTAGTGGCCATTCCTTCTGCAGTAAAAGTGTTCAATTACCTGGCCACTTTATGGCGCGGTAATGTAGTCCTTTCGCCTGCAATGATGTTTGCTATCGGATTGGTTTCCTTCTTTATCTCCGGCGGTCTGACAGGTATCATTCTCGGGGACTCAGCTCTCGACATTAACGTTCACGATACTTATTTCGTGGTGGCTCACTTCCACATCGTAATGGGATCATCCGCTATCTTCGGAATGTTTGCGGGCGTTTATCACTGGTTCCCAAGAATGTTTGGTCGAATGCTGGACAAGCGACTCGGCTACTGGCATTTCTGGTTGACTATCATTAGTGTTTATGGCACATTCTTCCCTATGCACTTTGTTGGATTGTCAGGCGCTCCTCGTCGCTACTACGCTTATACCGCATACGAAGGGTTCGATGGTGCATTAAATATCAACGCACTGGTAAGTATGTTTGCTATTCTTGGTGGCTTAGCCCAATTGATATTTGCATTCAACTTCTTCTATAGTATGTATCGTGGTCGTAAGGCGGAACAGAATCCGTGGAACTCCAATACGCTGGAATGGACCGCTCCTGTTGAGCACATTCACGGCAACTGGCCTGGAGAAATTCCAACGGTACATCGCTGGGCCTATGATTATGGAAAACCGGGCGCTGAAGAGGATTATATTCCGCAAGTGGTTCCTTACTCTGAAACCAAAAATTCGAATCTTCCAGGCGAAGAGTAATATTCAAAATATATAATCTAAAGGCTGTCGAAATACAGCCTTTTTTTTGCCTGATAGTTGCCAATCTTTATAAACAGTCAGGAGTATAGTTCATTTATTTTATCTTTATCTAAATTTTATTGAATAGTAACTAACCTTTATTAATTACATGCAAAACAAATCTTCATCCATCGGCGCAACTTTTGCATCTGATATTCCTGCTGCACTTGTCGTTTTTCTGGTTGCATTGCCATTGTGCTTAGGAATTGCTTTAGGTTCCCAGGCTCCTTTAATGTCAGGTCTTGTAGCTGGTGTAATTGGTGGTATAGTTGTCGGTTTGTTGAGTGGATCACAGCTGAGCGTTTCAGGCCCGGCTGCCGGTTTAACAGCCATTGTAGTTTCAGCATTGGGAAAACTACCCGCCTTTGAAGCATTTCTATTGGCTGTAGTAATTGGAGGATTGTTGCAATTGGTCTTGGGCTTTATTCGCGCCGGTGTCATCGGTGATTATATTCCTTCTGCTGTAATCAAAGGTATGCTGGCAGCAATTGGATTGATACTAATTTTAAAACAGTTTCCACACCTGGTGGGTTATGACGCCGACTATGAGGGCGACGAAAGTTTTTTTCAAGTTGATCATGGAAATACTTTTAGCGGAATTAGCGAAGCAATCAGTCATGTATTGCCCTGGGCAATGATTATAGGAGCTGTATCCCTGCTCATTCAGATAGTTTGGGAAAAGTATATTGCTAAAATTGGCAAGGTATTTCAGCTTATTCCTGCGCCACTGGTAATAGTCCTCACAGCAGTATCCATGAATCAATGGGCAATAGCCAATCGCCCGGAATGGGCATTGTTAAGC
>JBEGUX010000199.1:0-6674 GCA_041178685.1 Bacteroidota bacterium | reverse complement strand
ACTAGCTAACACTACGTACATACCGGGGACAAGCGATACTACTGCCGGATTCAATTTTATCTACCTGGAGACAACGGGTGCTTGTCTTAACTTACGAGATACGCTGTTAATTAATTACACCTTACCGCCAACTGTATATGCCGGAGATGATACGCTACTGAGTGCTGCATTTAACTCCGGTATTTCCTTGCCGCTTGCACCAACCGTAACGAACGCATCGAATGTGGTTTGGAGCACTTCAGGCACGGGCTTCTTCTACCCTTCCGATACTTCGTTGAATGCAACGTATGAACCAAGTGAAGCAGACTTTGACCTCGACTCTATTGTACTAACATTAACAGTTGTTGGCGGATGTGAACCAGCGAGTGATGAATTGGTCATCGAATTTTCTCCCTTCGTAATTCCGAATGTCTTCACGCCGTATCCTGCCAGTCCGGGTAAGAATGATTACTTCGTCATTAACAATCTTCCATCCAACAGTACGCTGAAAATTTGGGATCGTTGGGGTGTGTTGGTTTTTGAAAGTCAGGCGTACGAAAATAACTGGGATGCCGCCAATCTGAATTCAGACACGTACTACTACGTGTTGATTTCACGCGGACGTGATTTTCACGGTTGGATCCAGGTGTTGCGCGAAGAGTAGTTGGCTACTTTTTCGAGAGCATCAATGCTCACGAACCATTAATTGCTCTGACAATTTTTGAAGCGGAGCTTTCGCGTCGTCACTTACAGGAATAGTTTGTAAAGCTGCAGAAGCACGATAAAAATAACGATCTATTTCTTGTTGTGTTCGACCTCTTATATCGAGCTTTTCGAAAATACGCTTTACCGCTTCTACTTTCTCTGCAGGATCGAATTCCTTGCGTTGCAGCCAATCATTTAATTCATCAAGAGTAGCATTATCGGCTGCAGCAATTGCCGAAAGCATCAGGAACGTTTTTTTATTGGCCATGATGTCGCCGCCAACTTGTTTACCAAATTTTTCGGGATCGCCGTAAGCGTCCAGCAAATCATCGTGCAATTGAAAGGCAATACCGAGATCGGTACCAAAATCATATAACTTGTTGGCGTCTTCAATACTTGCTCCGGCTATACGTGCGCCGATGCGCAATGAACAGCCCAGTAAGACGGCTGTTTTTAGTCGAATCATTTCGATATAATCGGCAATCGATACTTGCGATTGCGTTTCGAAATTCATATCCAGCTGTTGTCCTTCACAAACTTCAATAGCCGTTTTAAAGAAATCATCCAATACTTCTGCTTGCACAGACGAAGATGTCTGCATCATCAGTTGACATGCACGGACAAACATCGTATCTCCGGAGAGAATGGCAATATCATTATTCCATCGTGTATGAACGGTAGGCTGACTTCTACGCAACGGGGCTTTGTCCATAATATCATCGTGCAGCAAGGTGAAGTTGTGGAACACTTCTATACCTAACGCAGGACCAATGGCAGTTTCCGTATTGCCGCCGAATAGTTCATTGGCCATTAGTAAAAGTGCCGGACGCATTCGTTTGCCGCCCAGTTCCAGCATATAGCGAATGGGGTCATAAAGTTCAGGCGGGCGATTACCCAGCGAAAGCTGTGTTAATCGTTCTTCAATCAATCGTTGGAAGTGACGAGGGTCGTGCATGAGACGAAGATACAGAAATAGGAAATCGGTCTGCCTTCAGAACAAATGCGAAAGGACGAAGTTCAAACGGCTTTTTAAGCCATTACGAAGTTGCTGTTTTGGAGAATCTTGGAAACTCCTTCCTCTAGTGACGTAAAGTCACGGTTCAGCAATTGCTGCATTTTAGTGACGTCGGGACAACGGCGCGTCATGTCACCTTCTTTTAGCGATGGGAGATGAATGATTTGTGAACGCGAATCGGTCAGTTTAATGATGGTCTTAGCCAATTCAAGAATTGTAATCTCTTTGTCGGTACCAATATTACCGACATCGTTGACCAATTCGTCATTATAAAAAGCATTGGTTGTTGCATCAAGGTGATCGTCGATGTAACAGAAGGTGCGTGTCTGGGAGCCATCGCCATAAATGGTGATGTCTTTATCTCGCTTTGCCGACTGAATAAATCTGGAGACAACAAAATCTGTGCTTTGCTTTGGGCCGTAGGTATTAAACAGACGGAAAATAGTGAAGTCCAGATCGTATTCGCGCTTAAACGAACGTAAATAAGATTCACCAACGTTCTTCACATTGGCGTATGGAAGTCGTGAATTCAGCGGCGTGGTATATTCATTCTGCGGATATTCAACAGGCTCTCCATACACTTCGGAAGAAGAGGTATAAAATACCCGCTTAACACCGGTATTTTTAGAAAGGTTCAATACGTTATCGATACCCTTCAAATCGTTGAGAACCATGACAGGATTTGCCAGGGTACGCTTAACGCCAACTACTGCAGCATAGTGAAAAACGTAATCGAAATTGAATGCATTAAAGATGGTGGAAATATCTTTGAAGTTATTGACGTCTGCCTTAATGAACTTGACATTTTGATGGACGGAGCGAGGAACTTTAATGTAGGAACCGGTCAACAGATTGTCAACGATCACTATGTAATTCTCCGAATCGGCAGCCAGGCGTTCGGCCAAACTGCTTCCAATAAAGCCGGCACCACCGGTAATTAAGATTTTACGTTTCATTGGTACTGAAGGCAATGCCCAAGAGAATCAAAGGCATCTAGCGTTAATTAAACGTAAATTTACGATAAATAGGGATAGAGGTCAAGGGGCGAAATTTGATCAATTTCGCGCTTTTGAAGTTATTTGATCAGCGATAAGAGATACCGACCATAACCACTCTTGACCAATGGTTCTGCCAATTTCTTCAATTGGGAATCTGAAATAAAGCCCATTGTGTAGGCAACTTCTTCAATACAACCGATTTTTAATCCTTGACGTTCTTCAATAACCTGCACAAACTGAGAAGCTTGCATCAGCGATTGAAACGTTCCGGTATCCAACCATGCGGTTCCTTTGTCCAGGATACCTACTTTCAATTTACCCCTTTCCAAATACGCTTTGTTGACATCCGTGATTTCGTATTCACCACGAGCACTGGGCTTAAGCGATTTAGCAATTTCAACGACTGAGTTGTCGTAAAAATAAAGTCCGGGTACCGCATAATTTGATTTCGGCTGAGCCGGTTTTTCTTCGATAGACAAGACACGATTTTTCTCGTCAAACTCCACCACACCGTAACGTTCCGGATCACTTACGTGGTAAGCAAAAACGATTCCTCCGTCCGGATCTACATTGTGTTGCAACAATTGCTGAAGTCCGGTGCCGTAAAAAATATTATCGCCCAAAATCAACGCCACCTTATCGTTGCCGATGAACTGCTCACCAATTACAAATGCCTGAGCGAGTCCATTAGGCACAGCCTGCTCTGCGTAGGTAAAACGACAACCAAGAGAAGCGCCATCACCCAGCAAGCGTTGGAAGTGCGGGAGATCGTGTGGAGTAGAAATTATAAGGATTTCATTGATGCCCGCTGTCATTAATATCGACAACGGGTAATAAATCATGGGCTTATCATAAACCGGCATGAGTTGCTTACTCATTGCCAGCGTAATTGGATGTAATCTTGTGCCGGATCCGCCGGCAAGAATGATTCCTTTCATGGTGAAAAAGTCTTTTTCGTTCTTCGCTCGCTACAATTTATCTATCAAATAAACACAAATTTATTCTTTTTCTTCCTGCTGAAATTCATCCCAAACTTCACGCTGTACCTGCAGGTGATCCAATTCCACATCTTCCTCTTCGTCGAAAACCTGAATCAGCGGCTCTTTAAGAAAGGCGCGAGTAATCAATCTTTTTTGAAGTGTGAGTAATAAGGTTGGAAGAAAAATAAGGTTAGAACACATCGCTATCAGCAAGGTCGTTGACAATAACACGCCCAGCGCTGCCGTGCCACCAAAGCTGGAGGCAGAAAAAATAAAAAATCCGCTGAAGAGAATAACCGCAGTATACACCATACTGATTCCTGTTTCCTGAATGGTGAGCGAAACAGTTTTGGAAATACTGCCGCCGAACTTGCGCAACTCTTGACGGTACTTGGTAAGAAAATACATCGTTCCGTCACTGGCTATTCCAAATGCGATACTGAAAATCAGAATAGTCGATGGCTTTAACGGAATGCTAAAGAATCCCATGAAAGCCGCCGTAAGCAATAAGGGTATCATGGATGGAATCAATGCAATGATCACCATCCGGAAAGACATAAACAGGAAGAACATTACTGAACCAATCAGTACAATGGCCAACAGCACACTCTCTTTAAGATTAAGCAATAAGTAGTCATTATTCTTTAAGAAGATGATGGAGTTGCCGGTTAAAGAGACGGCATAATCCTGAGGATCAAAAATGCTATCGATACGCGGCTGCAACTCGTCGGTGAGCTTCTTCATTTCAATGGAACCAATATCCGCTACCTGAAAACTTACACGGGTGATCCGGTTAGTGCTATCAATAATCGAACGAAACATCCGTTGATTCCCCTTAGCTGTTCCGGCATAATTTCGCAAACGTGCCAGTTCCTGGATGTTTGGAATGATATAATACTTAGCATCTCCATCGTTCAGTCCCTGATACGAAAACTTGATTCCTTCAGCGACTGATACCGGTTCAGAAAACTGAGGATATTGTGCCAGCAACTTCTGAAGGCGATTAATCTTGTAAAGTGTTTTCAATTCCAATGCACCGCCCTTTTTCTTGGTATCGATAGTGACTTCAAATGGAAGCACTCCTCGGAAATTGGTTTCAAAAAATTTGAGATCCTGATAAATAACATCCTTCTTGGGCAGATCATCCACTACATACCCTACGGTGGTGATCTTACTCATTCCATAAATGCTAATTCCTATTATTACAAAGACGACAATATATACACGCCAACGATACTGATGTACCCAACGATCTATTCGCGACAACAACCGGGATAACCCTTTCCGGTCGAGGTGCTTGATCTGACTAGCCGATGGTGGCGGAAGAAAGCTGAATACAATAGGAATCAGCACCAATGAAATTAAAAAGGTAAGCATCACGTTTAAAGATGTGATGTAGCCGAATTCTGTCAAGACTTCGCTGCGGGTGAATGCAAAAACAAGAAACCCGAGTGCTGTGGTAACGTTTGCGAAAAAGGTAGAAGCTCCGATTCGGTAAATCGTGCGCGCCAACGCCTTTACCTGATTGCCATGTTTTTGATATTCCTGCTGGTATTTATTGAGTAAAAGAATACAATTCGGAATGCCGATAACGATGATCAGCGGTGCGAGAAGACTGGTGAGAATGGTGATCTTGTAGCCGATCAGTACCATCGTACCAAACGCCCAGATGACACCAAAGATCACAACGATTATTGGAAACAAAACAGCCTGGACACTTCGGAAAAATAGGATAAGAATGAGTGCCGTCACCAACAACGCAAGGCCCACAAACATTTTCATTTCGTGGGCAATTTTTTCGGTAACAGCTGTTCTGATATAAGGTAAACCCGAATAGTGCAACTCAATACCATTCGCCTTTGCAAATGCATCGGCCATCGCTTTGATTTGCTTGACTGTTTCTATCCGGCCCTTTGTGTTGAGTTTGGCCTGATCAAAGGTGATGGCCATTAACGTGGCATTGGTCTCTTTGTTGAAGAGCAAGCCTTCATAAAAAGGTAGTTCCTCCAACAGCTGCCGGATGCTGTCTGTTGCCTCCTGTGTGGATGGACGAGCAGTTACTACCGGTTTGAAATCGAGTTGCTGCAGGCTATCGTTGCGCTGTACATAGAAAGTACGTCCAATAGACAACACCTCCTGGATTCCTTCCACCTGTTTCACCTGGTTGGTGAGTTCATACCAGTCGCCAAACGTCTTTTGATTCCAAATACGGCTGTCTTTAAAACCGATGACCATCACGGTGCCGTCTTCACCAAACTGTTTTTTAAAGCGGAGGTATTGGGCGTAGGTCGGATCAGACTCCGGAAGAATCTTGGCGCCTTCGTAGCTCAGCTGGATCTTAGTAGCCATAAATCCCATAAATCCGGTAAGGATCAACAGGATAACCAGTGTGGCAACGCGGTATCGAAGGATAATTCGGGCGGCAGCTTCTAACATAATTGTACGTGACCGTAAATGTAGTATAAATCGACGAATGCACTTAGGCAGACGTTAACTGCGCGGGATATTACTCAAAAAAAAACGGCTGTCATTGCTGACAGCCGTTTCATAGAGGAAAAGAGATTAAGAAAGGTGCTTGCTAACCAATTTGGTCATTTCAAACATGCTAACGGTTTTCTTGCCGCCGAACACTTTTTTCAGGTTCTCGTCAGCGTTGATGTTACGACGTTGTTTTGGATCCTGAAGCTTGTTCTTCTTAATGTAATCCCAAAGCTTTTTGGTAACTTCAGTACGAGGCATTGGCTTTGCACCAACAACTGCCTGAAGAGCAGCACCGATAGTCATCGGCTTCATGAACGCAGCATTAGGCTTACGCTTTGTCTTAGCTTTTGCTACTTTCTTGGTAGCTTTCTTAGCTACTTTCTTGGTAGCTTTCTTAGCTACTTTCTTGGTAGCTTTTTTAGCAGGAGCTTTTTTAGCTGCTTTTTTAGCTGCTTTTTTAGCAGGAGCTTTTTTGGTTGCCATTAGTTTGAGTGTTTTGAGTTAATCAATGACACA
>JBEGUX010000198.1:0-4751 GCA_041178685.1 Bacteroidota bacterium | reverse complement strand
AAATTTCTCGAGATGTCTATAGGTAACGCTGAAACGCAAAGGCGTATGTGACAACCGTTTTGAAAAACCAATCAACACTTCAGCCGGAAGTGGTTCCTGCTGACCTTTTACATAATTATCGAGCTGAACACCAACGTTGCGCGCTAGAATTGTCGCTGTAAAATTATTGGCCGTATCGTGGTAGGTGGCTGAAACGTCCAACGCTACACCGAGCGCGTTGTACAAATAATAATCGCTGTAAATGGTTTTGAAAAAAGCACCTACCGAAAAACGGGGATTGTAGCGATATCCCCAACCCAGACTCAGGCAATAGTCGGCGGCTTTGAATCCGCCCTCGACATCACCAAACTCGTTAGTCAGCTTAAAATCACCATATGAAGCGTAATGCATCGACGCCATGAAGGTGCCATACTTTTCCTGATGATGCACATAAGAAGCATCTCCCAGCCTTACACCATCAAAATAATTTACCATTCCAAATGCAAGACTTTTATCCTGTGCTACATTCAAAAGCGACGGAGCCTGTAGAGCAGCATTGACATCATGATCACTTACAGTTATGAATGTTCCTCCCATAGCAGCAATACGCGCAGAAGCCGGTACTTCAAGAAATGAGTACACAGAACGGCCACCATCCTGAGCAGCAGCTCCCATTGAAAATAATAATAAAAGAAGAACCGCAGAACGCTTCATACACTGCAAAGAAAAGAAGAATGTGGTAAACAACGAATTCGAAGGAATAATATTCTCTGCTTGTATAACAAAAGCGCCTCACCGATGTTTTCACCATTAGTTTGATTAACTTCGCAAGTCAGCCACTGCTGTAAAAGTGGACTATTTTTTATGCGCGACGAGAAAGAAATGCTGGAGATTTTTGGAGCACGTGTCCACAACCTGAAGGATATCGACGTCTCCCTGCCGCGCAACCAACTGGTCGTTATTACCGGATTGAGCGGAAGCGGTAAATCTTCATTAGCATTTGACACGATCTACGCAGAAGGACAACGCCGCTATCTCGAAAGTTTTTCTGCTTATGCACGTCAATTCCTGGGCGGTATGGAGCGGCCCGACGTCGACAAAATCAACGGACTGAGCCCGGTAATTTCTATCGAGCAAAAAACCACCAACCTCAACCCACGCTCCACGGTCGGAACAATTACAGAAATCTACGACTTCCTGCGCTTACTGTTTGCACGTACGGCAGATGCTTTCTCTTATGTGACCGGTGAACAGATGATCCGGCTGAGTGACGACCAGATCGTAACACTCATTCTTCAAAATTTTGAAGGCAGGAAAATGGCGGTTCTAGCACCGCTGGTTAAAGCCAGAAAAGGTCACTACCGTGAATTATTCGAGCAACTGATGCAACAAGGATACCTGCGTGTCAGAACTGACGGCAGAGTAGTAGAACTTAAAAAAGGTCTACAGCTGGATCGTTACAAGGTTCACGATATTGAACTAGTCATCGACCGGCTGGAAATAAACTCCTCTTCACGCGCCCGCTTACAGGAATCGTTGCAACTGGCGATGAAGCTGGGCAAAGGAGTTATTGTTCTTTTGGATACCGAAAAAGACAAAGAGCATTACTACAGCCGGCATTTGATGTGCCCGACTTCCGGGATTTCCTACGACGAACCACAACCCAATACGTTCTCTTTTAATTCTCCGTACGGAGCATGTAAGCGCTGCAATGGACTTGGAACTATTTCCGATGTAGACTTAAAAAGCATCATTCCCGATCCCACACAATCAATAAAATCAGGCGGTATAGTTCCGCTTGGTCCGCAAAAGGACAGCTGGATATTCAAGCAATTGATTGCGCTAGGAAGAAAATATGGATTTCAATTATCCACACCGATTGAAGAGTTGCCCGAAAGTACGTTACAAGTCATACTCTACGGCTCTGATGATATATTGAATGTAGTGCTGGATCAAAACAGCGGTTCATCCTACCACAACTCAATTACGTGGGAAGGAATCGTCAATTTCATCGTTGAGCAAGACAACGAAAGCGCAACTCCTGCTTTGCGGCGTTGGGTACAGAGCTTCATGCAACAAATTGATTGTCCGGAATGCAAAGGTGCACGACTGAAATCTGAGGCACTTTATTTTCGTATCGATCATAAAAACATCGCCGAACTTTCGGCCATGGATATTTCTCAATTGAGCGAATGGTTTGACGGACTGGAAAAGCGATTGTCGGACAGGCAACGTAAGATCGGAGCTGAAGTCATCAAAGAAGTTCAAAAGCGAATCAAATTCCTGCTTGATGTAGGGCTCGATTACCTGACCTTGCATCGCAGCGCTCGCACGTTGAGCGGAGGAGAATCACAACGCATCCGTCTGGCTACACAAATTGGCTCTCAATTGGTAGGAGTACTTTATATCCTCGACGAGCCCAGCATCGGGCTGCATCAGCGCGACAATGTGCGCCTGATAAAATCACTTCAAGATTTACGCGACGCTGGAAATTCCGTCATCGTCGTTGAACACGACAAAGAGACCATTCTTGCTTCTGACTACGTAATCGATCTCGGACCGGGTGCAGGCGTTCATGGTGGAAATCTGGTTGCTTATGGAACACCTCAAGAAATTCTTCATCAGCCGGGACTCACTGCTGATTACCTGAACGGTACGCGTAACATTCCTGTTCCTTTCAAACCACGAAAAGGTAATGGCAAACACCTTGAAATAAAAGGCGCACGTGGAAATAATCTAAAAAATGTATCCGTCAAAATTCCGTTAGGACGACTCGTATGCGTAACCGGTGTTTCCGGCAGTGGAAAGTCAACGCTGATCAACGAAACACTTTATCCTATCCTTAACCAGCACTTCTTTGGTGCTGTGCAAAAGCCACTACCTTACACCTCGATCAAAGGATTAGAAAATATCGACAAGGTTATTGAAATCGATCAGTCGCCGATAGGACGCACCCCAAGATCAAACCCAGCAACTTATACCGGCGTTTTTACCGATATCAGGAATTTATTCGCTGCTCTGCCCGAAGCACAAATCAGAGGTTATGCTCCGGGACGCTTCTCCTTTAATGTAAAAGGTGGAAGATGCGAAACCTGTCAAGGCGGGGGGATGCGTGTCATTGAAATGAACTTCCTCCCGGACGTTTATGTTGATTGCGAGTCATGCCGCGGCAAACGGTACAATCGGGAAACGTTAGAAATCCGTTATCGTGGTAAATCCATCAGCGATGTATTAAACATGAGTATCGAGGAAGCGGTTGTCTTTTTTGAAAATATGCCGCACATCTTGCATAAGATCAAAACACTTCAGGATGTTGGATTAGGTTATATAACGCTTGGACAACAAAGCACGACACTATCCGGCGGCGAAGCACAACGCGTTAAACTCGCCACTGAATTATCGAAGCGCGACACTGGCAACACTTTTTATATTCTTGACGAGCCTACCACCGGACTGCATTTTGAAGATGTTCGCATCTTACTTGATGTTCTGAATAGACTCGTTGACAAAGGAAATTCAGTGCTGGTGATCGAACACAACATGGATATCATAAAAGCTGCTGACTATATCATCGATATGGGACCGGAAGGTGGTCATCGCGGCGGAACTGTGGTATGCCAAGGGACTACCACAGAAATTTTAAAATCCACGGATAGCATTACTGCGCATTTTCTACGTCTGGAGCTGGAAAATAAACCGGCTACAGCGAACCTTAGCAGCAATTAATACGTTATAGATTGTCCGGGCTTCACGAAAGCCTGACCTATAAAACGTAGTTTATGAATCAGGACGAGTTAAAAATAAGAAAAGCCTTTTCCGACAAAGACTGGCAGGAGATTAAAGCGTTTGATACTTGGCAGATTTTTAAAATCATGGCCGAGTTTGTCGATGGTTTTGAAAAGCTGAGTAAAATTGGACCATGTGTTTCCATATTCGGATCCGCACGTACTAAACCGGAAAATCCTTACTACCATTTGGCAGAAGACATCGCGTTCAAGCTCACTAAAGAAGGTTACGGCATCATCACAGGTGGTGGACCAGGTATCATGGAAGCTGCAAACAAAGGAGCGAAAACTGCAGGTGGAAAATCTGTAGGATTGAACATTGAGTTACCTTTTGAACAATATTCCAATCCATATATCGATCGCGACAAACTCATTACGTTTGATTATTTCTTTGTGCGCAAGCTGATGTTTATCAAATACGCGCAGGGATTTGTTGTACTTCCGGGTGGATTTGGAACTATGGACGAATTATTTGAGGCATTAACGCTTATTCAGACAAAGAAAATAGGTAAGTTTCCAATTGTTCTGGCCGGAAAAAAATATTGGTCAGGACTTATCAATTGGATTCAGGACACCTTGCAAGAGGAAGCGATGATTGATCCGGCAGATATGCACCTTTTCAAAGTAGCTGAAGATGCTAACGAAGCGGTGGCGCACATCAACGAGTTCTACTCCAGATATCTGCTCAAGCCCAATTTCTAATTCCCCAACAAGAGTTTTCAAAGCCCCGTTTCAGGGGCTTTTTTTATGAACTAACCTCGGGGTTTTCAACATTGGCTTTTGCATAAACACTGCGAAGTATGAGGAAGGAGCTTTTATAGAGCCATTACTTTTAATGCAAAATAGTAGAACACTCCCTTACCCAATGATTAAACTCTTTTCTTTACTTGTTTCAGCAGTAGTCTTACTTCTTGCGGCGTTTGTAGAAAACGACCTTGCTGACGGTGTTTACGTTTTTCAGGAAAGGGTAAATACATCCAATGAGCC
>JBEGUX010000197.1:0-4382 GCA_041178685.1 Bacteroidota bacterium | reverse complement strand
ACCATTATCAATTCATAATCATGACCAAAATGTTACTTAAAAAGCCGATGTTACTTTTGGGTGCGTTGCTACTGCTCTCAGGTGCAGCGGTTGCTCAGACTGCAACATTAAAGGGTAAAATCCTGGACGAGACCGGCAGTGGCTTGCCCGGTGCAACGATCCAAGTCAATGGTACCGACAAATCTACTGCTGCCGATGCAGATGGTAACTTCACTTTGAGCGGCCTCACCGCCGGCAATGTAAAAGTTATAATTAGCAGTATCGGCTATAATCGGTTGACGCAGGAAGTTAGTCTTACCGCGGGTGCTAATACGCAAACTTTTCGTTTACGTCCAAGCAGTGTTAATCTTGATGAAGCTGTTGTTGTCGGGTACGGTACTGCACAAAAGAAAGACCTCACAGGTGCGGTTAACTCTGTAAATGCAAAGGATTTCCAATCCGGTAATATTGTTTCTCCCGAGCAATTGGTGGTAGGAAAAATTCCGGGCGTGAAAATTACATCGAACGGTGGTGCTCCCGGTTCCGGCAGCCGTATCCGTATTCGTGGAGGTAGTTCGTTGAACGCGAGTAATGATCCACTTATCGTGGTAGACGGAGTGCCGTTGATTGATGGCGGTATAAACGGATCTGCCAACCCTCTCAACACCATCAATCCTGCCGAGATCGAAAATATAACGGTACTAAAAGACGCTTCAGCTACCGCGATCTACGGAGCACGTGGTGCTAATGGTGTAATTCTCATCACCACTAAGCGAGGCTCCGGTAATGCGCTTAATGTTGAGTTTAATACTGTTTCCAGTTATTCAGTACCGACGGGTTATGTGAAAGTGCTTTCTCCCGAACAATTTACTCAAATTGTCCGCGACAGTGGAACTGCTACGCAGGAATCGTTCCTCACCAATTCCAGTACAGACTGGCAGCGTGAGATTTTCCGAAATGCTTTTTCAACGGATAATAATATTTCTATCAGCGGCGGTATTAAGAATCTTCCATACCGACTGACGCTCGGTTATCTTTCCCAAGAAGGTATTTTAAAGCGTTCCGAATTAGATCGTTTTTCGGCCGGATTAAACCTCAGTCCTACCTTCATTAATAACAAATTGAAAGTGGATGTGAATGCACGTTTCTCCAGCGGCAAGAACTTCTTTGCTGATCAAGGAGCCATTGGTGCTGCCATTGCTTTTGATCCAACCAAGCCGATTAACAGCGATACAACAGCTTACGGAGGTTATTTCGAATGGCTCGATACACAAGGAAAACCCAATGCACTGGCTACTCGTAATCCGGTGGGCTTGTTGAACCAGAAAGATGATCAGAGCACGGTCAACCGTTTTATTGGAAATGTAAAACTCGATTATGCTGTTGATTGGGTAGAAGGCCTACATGCTATTGCCAATATCGGCGGTGATTTCACGCGCAGTAACGGATCTGTTTATATTCCGGCTACGGCCGCTTCTGCTTTTGCGCGTGGTGGAGTAGATAATACCTATGAGCAGGAAGTCGATAACAAGTTGTTGGATTTGTATTTCGCCTACTCCAAAGAGTTGCCTAACCTGAATAGTCGTATTGAGGCGACCGGTGGTTACTCGTACCAGTTCTTCCGCCGTTTCAGTCCTGCCGCTCCCGATGTCAATGCATTAGGTGACACGCTTGTTCCGGCCGAATTTAATTCACTCACAGAAAAAAGTCTACTCTCCTTTTTTGGTCGCGTTACCTATAACTATAAAGAGAAGTATTTGTTAACTGTTAATGTGCGTAACGACTATTCCTCAAAGTTTTCTAAGGAAAACCGTTCCGGTGTTTTCCCGTCTGCAGCTTTAGCTTGGCGAATCAGTCAGGAGGACTTTCTGAAAAACAGTAAGTCGGTATCTGATCTTAAACTTCGTTTAGGCTGGGGTGTCGTAGGTCAGCAGGATGGTATCTATGAGTATGGTTATATTCCCAACTACAGCCAAGGTACCATCACCGGTCAATATCAGTTCGGATCTGATTTTTATTACACACTCCGTCCTGATCCATACGATCCCAATCTGAAGTGGGAGGAGACTACTACACTTAATGCGGGTATCGACTTCGGATTTTTCAATAATCGTATTTATGGTTCATTGGACGTTTACAGTAAAAAGACGGATGACTTGTTGGCGGTTATTCCGGCTCCTGCCGGTACCAATTTCTCCAATAATATCTTGACAAATGTAGGTTCACTGGAGAATAAAGGTTTCGAAATAAATCTGGGTGGAGTGCCTGTTTCTCGCGATGATTTTTCTGTGGAACTCAATGCTAATTTTTCCTACAATAAAAATGAAATCACTAAGCTTACCAAAACGGCTAGCGATACCAACGATATCTTGGTGGGTGGAATTGCAGGCGGTGTAGGCGCAACGATTCAGGTGCAGTCAGTTGGTTATCCTACGAACTCATTCTTTGTTTACGAACAAATTTATGGAAGCAACGGTCGTCCTTGGGCTATTGGTCCAAACGATCTCACGGCTCCGCTCGATACCACTGAATCTATATATGTTGACCAGAACGGAGATAACATTATCAATGAGAAAGATTTGATTCACTATAAATATCCTGACGGCAACTTCAACTTCGGGTTCTCTGCTAATATGAACTACAAGCGCTGGAGCATGGCTTTTGTAGTGCGTGGTGAGTTTGGTAATTATATGTACAACAACGTGAGCTCTAACCGTGGCAGCTACAACGCAGTGGGAGGTTCAGTAAAAGCATTGAATAACCTGGTGGAAGATTATCTTAATACCGGTTTCCGCACACCGCAATACCTTTCCAGCTATTACGTAGAGGATGCTTCTTTTGTGCGCATGGATAATATTAGTGTTGGGTATAATTTCAAACCATTCTATAAGGATCGACTGGGTTTACGTGCTACTCTTGGTGTTCAAAATGTTTTTGTAATCACCGGCTACTCCGGACTTGATCCGGAAATTCCAGGCGGTATCGACAATAATTTTTACCCGCGTCCGCGCATCTATTCTCTCGGTTTAAATCTTCAAATCAAATAATATCACGCAGTCATGAAAAAGTTACTCTTCAAAACCCTTGCGTTGACATCTATTTTAAGTCTCACGTTAACCTCGTGTTTCAAGGATCTTGACCTCAAGCCGGCCTATGGCAATAATGCTCAAACCGTCTATGAAGATCCCAATAATTACATCCACGTTCTGGCGAAGTTATATGCCGGATTTACTATGACCGGTAATAAAGGTCCCGCTGGACAAGCGGACATCAGCGGTATTGATGAAGGATTTTCACAGTATACCCGTGTACTTTGGAATCTTCAGGAGTTACCTACTGATGAAGCCATTTGTGGCTGGAACGATCCTGGTATGCCGGAGATGAATAAGATGACCTGGTCTTCCGATAACCCTTGGGTTAAAGGAATGTACTATCGCATCTATTTTGAAATAGCACAGTGTAACGAGTTTATCAAAGAAGCCAGTGATGCAAAATTGGCAGAACGTGGATTCAGTGAATCAGATCAAGCGCGTATCCGTCAGTATCGCAATGAGGCAAGATTCCTTCGCGCACTGACGTATTATCACTTGATGGATCTTTATGGTAAAGGCCCATTCATTGATGAAAACAGTGGCATTGGCTCTTTTTATCCGGCTGAGATAAGTCGAGGTGAGTTATTTGACTATGTGGAATCAGAGTTGCTTGCCGTAGCGCCGGAGCTTGGTGCGCCACGCTTTCAATATGCACGTGTGGACAAAGCAGTTGCCTGGACTCTTTTGGCGCGCCTATATATGAATGCACAGATCTATAAAAAGCAAGGTGCAGTGCTCGGTCCTGCAAGATTTGAAGATTGTATCCGCTATTGTGATTCGGTAATACAATCAGGTGCCTATTCATTGGAGCCTAATTACGAGCACTTGTTTTTAGCAGACAACAATTTATCCGATGAGATTATTTTCCCCATCATATGTGACGGTTTATACACACAGTCGTACGGTGGAACCACATTCCTTGTTCATGCATCTGTTGGTGGAAGTATGCAAGTTGCAAATTTCGGTATCGCTCCGGGGTCAGGCTGGGCTGGTCTTCGTGCTAAGAAAAACCTTCCTCTTGCTATGGATACTACGGATGGACGTTACTTATTCTACACCACCGGTCAAACGCTGGATATAAATGTCGTAACAACATTTACCAATGGTTATGCTGTAACCAAGTGGAAGAACCTTGATCGCAATGGCAATCCTGGATCAGATCCTACGAAGACGTTTGTAGATACGGATTTCCCTATGTTCCGTTTAGCAGATGTATACCTGATGTATGCTGAAGCAGCAGCCCGTAATGCATCAAATGCTAATCAGACATTGGCTATCCGCTATGTCAATGACCTGCGCGAACGTGCCTTC
>JBEGUX010000196.1:0-5397 GCA_041178685.1 Bacteroidota bacterium | reverse complement strand
AAAAGCCTCCTTCATCAATAAAATTGCGATCAATAATAAATCCGAGAAGTAGTTTAATTAAAGCTAAACCGTACCTTTGCCGCCCATATGAAGCGGATCCTGCTCCTATTCACTTTTATTTCAATTTCCTCTATAGCTTTTGCACAAGGGCTGGGAATGATTACACCGCCTGAACGTAGCCGTTTCTCCATGCACGCTCGTTTTGGATTGCTAACCAACAATCCCGATCTGATGGCTACGCTATATCAAAAATCAGATACCACCATTTTTCGCACTATCACAACCGGTGCTATGGCTGCACCCGAACTTATTTTGAATTTTGATATTGTACGCTACCGTGCCATGAACATTGGATTGCAAGTGTCTGCTATTGCGGCACAGCCGGGACTTCACGTGAAAGATGGAAATGGCGGAGATTATCTTGCAGGGATAACTGATTTATATATGGCAAAAGGTACGCTTTGGTTTTCATTCAATACCAGTGGTGAGCCCTATTCGCTTTTTAGTATGCCCTATCACGGACAGGGTGAATCCGTTATTGGTTTTACAGGAATGTTTGCCGAGACTATGGATATTGCACCTACCAAAGCCGCAAGCGACAGTTTAGGAATCGCCAACATCAACGGCAATACTTGTCGTGCCATTGGCGTACAGTTAGGCTGGAACTGGCGCTTAGGTCAGTCGGGGTGGGTGTTTGGTATTCACGGATCCCTGATGTGGGAGCTGGATAAAAACTATCTGATTAATTTTGAAACCAGTGAAGAGGCAGGCTATAAAGCAGCCACTCTTCCTTTTGCACCACGGTTAATTACCGGCGGATTCGGTTACCACTTTTAATCAATCGATTTCCGAAATTTTCCTATCGCATCGTGCCTTTGTAGGGCACACAGATGTACAGAAAAATTATTCTTGAATAACGGAATACTAATGGAGTAAGTCCTATCGCCAACCCAATAGCAATGGACATCAGCCGCCAGAAATGCTCAAATATTTCGCCGAAAACGAGATAGTATCCGAAAACAAGACAGCATAAAAGTCCTACCATCAAAATATAGCTGACGTATGCTGCCCCGAAATAAAACCCGGGTTCTACCCGGTTACTATTTCCACAAACAGGACAATACGGGTGCATATCCGCAATTTGCGGTAAGTCATATGGATTGGTTGTTTTGAACACCGGATGACTTCTGCATGATGGGCATTGCATTGAAACTATGGAGGGCAATAATGCTGGCAAATCGTGGTTTTTTACGTTTTTTAAAAGGTTGTAAAGTTACTTTTTTGATCTTATCAGGGGATAAAACAGCTTAAAAGTTGAACGAACGTTAAAGGTATCCTAATCGGCAACCTAACAGCTATAAAATCGTTAAATTTATAGGTGTTTAACTCTATTCTTTGTGACCTATCCTTGTTCGTTTAGTTATGGATGAACTCAAAACTCTTAATCCTTTCGTTTCATAAAAACTGTAATAATCATTCTCAAATCGCAAATAATACGCCCTTATCATCCAGTAAATTTGCTTACCCAAAATACCGGAAAATACCTATGAAAAAAGTACTACTTCTTCTCGCTTTTATTACTGCACTCGCTATTCAAAACTCCTCTGCACAAATCGTGTTCAGTCAAGAGTATGGTGGTTCTGCTGATGATGACGGACGCTGGATGGAGCAACTTCCTGACTCAGGCTATATCATGGTCGGCGGAAGTGAAACTTACTCCAACGGACAAAGCGATGCGTGGATGGTGCGCGCTGACTTATACGGCAACATCTTATGGACGCGTTC
Source organism: Bacteroidota bacterium (assembly GCA_041178685.1). Classification (GTDB taxonomy): domain Bacteria; phylum Bacteroidota; class Bacteroidia; order AKYH767-A; family 2013-40CM-41-45; genus Pollutiaquabacter. Next base: position 3,612 of record JBEGUX010000196.1, on the reverse strand, counting down.
ATTCGGAGGGCCTTTATTCGACTTTGCTAACATGGTGAAGCCTACTACTGATGGAGGTTTTATTATTGCAGGATTTACTCCGGATAGCGCAGGTAGCAACGACGGCTGGATAATCAAAACGAATTCTAGCGGCGGCTTAATGTGGGATAAAAAAGTAGGCAATAGCGGACTCCAGGAATTCGAAGCTATCGTACAAACCACCGATGGTGGTTACGCAGCAGTTGGTGTAGATTACGATAGCACTTCGTTGTATTGGGATATGTGGGTTGTTCGATTTAATTCCGCAGGAGATACACTATGGACAAAAAATCTCGGCGGACAGTCCTATGAAATCGGGAACTCCATTCAACAAACTCCGGACGGTGGTTTCATCATTAACGGACAATCCTACAGCTACGGACTTGCTGACGGAGATTACGCTTTGTACAAACTGGATGCGAATGGCAACACGCAATGGATGCAAAACTACACCATGGCGGGACTTCAAGAGCCACACTATGTGCAGAACACCAGCGACGGCGGGTATGTCATTGTCGGTGATGCGGACGATTTGCCAAACACGCTGGGACAAACAGATATCTGGGTGATTAAAACAGACGCAAACGGTGACACGCTTTGGACAAAAGTACTAGGAGGAACAAAAAAAGACGGGGGTAAAACCATCGAGCAAACTACTGATGGAGGGTACATCATTGGCGGTATTACACGCTCTTACAGTTTAATCAACCCTAACTACTATTTAGGAAAATTAGATAGCCTGGGGAATATCGAATGGGAAAACTATATCTATGGCTCAGCTTACCATGATCATGCATATCGTGCCGTCCAAACCTCTGATGGTGGATATGCAAATTTCGGATACTTTAGAAATGCAGCCGGCGATCAAAGCTATGCATTGGTTAAAGTCGGTCCAGATGGCGGTGTAACTAAAGACATGGCGATTGACTTCTTCCTGGCACCCAGCACGAATATTTGCAGAGGATTTAACCTGCCTATCAGCCTACAACTAACTAACTATGGAGCTCGTAGTGAAACACGTATTCCACTTGTCGTTGTAATCAATGACGGAACAACACAAACAATTCTTCGTGATACATTCCCGGGAACTATTAACCCGTCACTTACACGAACCTTTACATTCAATCAAACCTACGACTTTATTACAAGTGGACCTGTGCAACTCACTGCATATATTCCGCATCTTCTGAATGACATCTCCTATACGAACGATACCAGTATTTTAAATACAACTGTACAAGATCCCGTACAGGCTCCAACAACAGTTTCAGGTGTCAGTTGCAGCTCAGGCGTTGTTACTCTTTCAGCCACTCCCGCTTTACCTACTGATTCATTATTTTGGTTTAATGCTGCTGCAGGTGGAGAAATGGTTAGCGCCGGACGTAATTTCACTACAGGCTCGCTAACATCAAGTACCACTTATTACGCGGAAAGCCAACGAGGAATAGGACATCGTTGCGGTCCTGTTGATAATACAATTGGTGCCGGAAGTGCTACTTCAACGGATGGGAAAATTTTATTTGACACTCGTGTCGCATTCAAGTTGATATCAGTAAAAGTATATGCCGCTGTCACCGGAATACGTATCATAGAATTGCGTGATGTTGTAGGTAATATTCTTCAAAGTAAAACTGTAAATCTTCCAATTGGCTGGAGTACCATATACCTTAACTTCGATGTGCCACAAGCCACGGATCTTAGCTTAGGTCTTGGCTCCGGAAGTCAACCTTTATTCCGCAATACAACCGGTGTCACATATCCTTACAATGTATCTCGCGTTATCGAAATTTTCGGTTCGTACCCAAGCATGTCCCGCTACTACTATTTCTACGATTGGAATATCTTCGTGCCATTTCAGCAGTGTGAGAGCAATCGTGTGCCTGCAGTAGCTCAGATTGGAACAGCGGCTAGCAGTGCATTTGACCGTGCACGTTGCGGAACAGGCACTTTGACGCTTTCAGCTAATTCAAATGACGCGCTTTCTTGGTATGATCTTGCAACTGGTGGAAGTGTTTTGGGAACAGGAAATTCCTATACTACCGCTTCATTAAACTCCAGCACGACCTACTATTTACAAGTTGGAAGTTGTCCCGGAAGAATTCCTGTACAGGCAACTATTAGCTCCGTGTCCACTGCACCTGTCACTACCAATGGTACCAATTGCGGTCCGGGATCGGTAACACTTGCAGCCACTGCCACAGACCCGGTAAGTTGGTACGATGCCGCCTCAAATGGAAATCTTTATGGAACAGGAAGCAGTTTCCAAACTCCTTTCCTGAACAGCACCACGACGTTCTATGCTGTAGCTGGAACTATTTGTCCGTCAGCAGCAGTTCCGGCAACTGCTACCATCAACGCAGCAGTACCGCCAACTGCTTCTGGAGCACAAGCTTGCGGACCTGCTTCTGTAACACTATCTGCACAGTCACCCAATACCATCCAATGGTTTACAGCACTAACAGGTGGTAATCAAGTAGGTACAGGTCCTGTTTTCACAACACCAATACTTTCATCGACTACAACTTATTACGCTCAGGCAGTCAGCACTTGCCCAAGTGTAAGAACTCCTGTAACCGCTACCATCATTTCTGTTCCTGCACCAACAGGTACTGATGCTGCACACTGCGGGCCGGGAAGTGTTGTTTTATCTGCCAGTTCTCTTCAACAGGTAACCTGGTGGACGGCAGCCACCGGCGGAACGCAAGTTGGTACAGGATTCACATTCACTACTCCATCGCTGAATCAAACAACTGTTTACTACGCTCAAGCTAATGATGGAGCTTGTAACAGTCCTCGTACACCTGTTACTGCAACGGTAACTATCACGGCGCCGCCTACTGTTACGAACGGCTCACGTTGTGGAGCAGGAAGTGTTATCCTGACTGCCTCCAGTAGCGATCCGATTTACTGGTATGATGCTGCCGTTGGTGGTATTAATGTTGGTGCGGGCTCTTCCTTTACCACACCAATTCTTTCTTCTTCCACTACTTATTGGGCGGAAGCCGCACCAGCTTGTCCTAGTGTACGCGTTGCGGTTCAAGCTATCATAGGTTCACCTGCTGCTAATCCATCTGTAACAAATACTACGGTTTGCGGTAGTGGTAATGCTACACTTTCCGCTACGCCGGTAAATCCGCAGGACCCAATTTCATGGTATACCGCAGCAGTCGGTGGCACCTTAGTGGGCACTGGTGCTAATTTCATCACTACTGTAAGCTCAACTACTACATTCTATGCAGTAGCAGGTGTTGCAGGATGCGAAAGCAATCCTGTGCCGCTTACAGTAACGGTAAATCAACTTGCTCCTTCTCCAACTGTAAGTGGAACGCAACGTTGCGGCGCTGGTCCTGTGACCTTGCAAGCCAGCTCTGCTCTACCCATTACCTGGTATGACAGTAATGGTAACGTTGTAGGTACAGGATCACAAATAACTATTAATGTTACATCTACAACAACATTTTATGCCACTAGCAACAATGGCACATGTCCAAGCGCACAGGTTCCTGCAACAGTAACTGTTAATGCTTTACCGGTGGTCAACATTGGACCGGATACAATAACGATTGTTCCAGGACAGCTTATCAGCTTGAACGC
>JBEGUX010000195.1:0-3486 GCA_041178685.1 Bacteroidota bacterium | reverse complement strand
CTCACCCACTTTAGAGATACCTTCTCCGTAAAGAATATCAAATTCAGCAGTACGAAACGGCGGCGCAAGCTTGTTCTTTACGATCTTCACTTTGGTGCGGTTACCTACCACATTTTCTCCGTCTTTGATTTGTCCAATACGACGAATATCCAAACGAACCGATGCGTAAAATTTCAGTGCATTACCACCAGTGGTGGTTTCAGGATTGCCGAACATTACGCCAATCTTCTCGCGCAACTGGTTGATGAAGATACAGCAGCAACCGGTTCGACTGATAGTAGCCGTTAGCTTACGTAACGCCTGAGACATCAAACGCGCATGAAGTCCCATTTTGCTATCGCCCATCTCCCCTTCAATCTCACTCTTCGGTGTTAATGCTGCTACCGAATCGATAACGATGATATCAATAGCACCGGAACGAATCAGGTTATCAGCGATTTCAAGGGCTTGTTCACCATTGTCAGGCTGTGAAATCAGCAAATCTTCCAGATTCACACCTAACTTTTGAGCGTACAAACGATCGAAAGCATGCTCAGCATCAATGAAAGCAGCGATGCCACCATTTCTTTGTGCGTTAGCGATAGTTTGTATAGCCATCGTTGTTTTACCCGAACTTTCAGGTCCGTAGATTTCTACCACACGACCTTTTGGTAAACCTCCAATTCCAAGAGCTGTGTCCAAGGTTATCGAGCCGGTAGAGATCGCCTCAACTGGTTCCACTACGTCATCCCCTAACTTCATAATGGTACCTTTTCCGTAGGTCTTTTCGAGCTTGTCGATCGTCAGCTGGAGCGCCTTCAACTTCTCCTTTGCATTTTCTTTTACTTCTGCTGTTGCCATAATTTATATGTATTAATGTTAGATAATTTCGTTGTTCAACCATGCAAATATACAATGATTGTATCACAAACAACCAGCATGATTGTTAAACAATCAAAATAGTTATTAACAAAGGTGGTCAAACAGTCCCAAAACCTGACAAATGTTGAGAAATTTTAGCATTTAAGGCCCTTAATCAGTTAAACAGCTAATTGAATTGAACTAAAAAACCCTTGCCATTTTAGTAAACGACCAGGGTGAATTTGCTGATTTTTGAAGTCTTACCTGACTTTCCGTATGTTGATCCCGTTGGAATCAATACGGATTTCTTCCCCTTCATCTCCAATCACCCTAATTCCGTTGCTGTCGATATTGATCAACGAAGCATCATCGCCACTCATGGAACCAACCGTGGATTCCATACCGTTGCAATCGGCACACGACAATCCATCATCCGTCATTTTCCAGGTTCGATTCACCATATCATGATCGTAAATGTTTTGAACGTTTTCTACGTCGAACAACATTGACTTCAAGGTTTGATCAAGATATATGGATTCTCCTACCGGAATTTGCAAAATTAACTGCACTCGCTGCTGGCGGAACTTCTCCAGTTTTTCCATACTAAAGGTCCGGTTAAGTAGAAGCGTGGTGTCTTGTTGTAGAACTGAATACACTACTTTCGAAGCATTCTCCCGGGCAATGTCCGATGTACTTCCTTTGGCGTAATACAGCTCAATCAATCTGTATTGGTTATCTGGACTTTTCACCACATCCAGTTTAACCTGAGCGGAAACCAGTTTGTCGTCCAACATCGAGATATCCCAATCGGTATCGCTATCCTCTTCGTCGTACTTACTTTCCAAATCCTCAGAAGGTGTTGCACTTACTATAAGTGTCCTGCCGGCTACATCATTAATTGTTAATTCACTACGAACACTTTCCTCCTTTTTAAATTCCTGCAACGCACCAAGACCAAGGAAGAGCACTAAGCCAATTCCAATCAACCAAATTGCCAGCGTAGAGAAGCCTACAATACGGGATATTTTCACATTGAAAAGTAGCTTGGCTCCAAGCAAGGCCAACATCAGGAAAGGAATTCCAACTACGAGTGCAACGCCGGCTATAGTCCACAGGAACTCTCCGCTTCCTGAGAAGGATGATTGAAAAAATACGGGTACAGAAACTCCAGGCAAATGAAATACAACTCCGAATAGCGCAGCAAATATGGCGAGTGCAACAAACAATCCAAGTAACAAGAAGAAAATGGCAATTAGCTTTACAAATGCCTTGAACAAGAACTGAATTACTTGAGATAAGCCATTAAAGAAATTACGGATAAAGGATCCGCCATTATTACGGCCTTCCTTAGCAAAGCGCTCCGCACGCTCCTTCAAGTTTTCCATTTCTTCCCTTACATTCTTTTCAATATTGGAAAGGTTGACGGGTTGTCCGCGCATTCGCAGCTTGTCGGCACTGTTTTTAGCTTCCGGAATGACTATCCAGAGGATAATGTAAAATAATACACCCGTACCCAAACCAAAAAACAGGAAAGCAAAGAACAACCTGAACCATACGGAATCGATATTAAAATAAGCTGAGAGTCCGGAACAAACACCGCCCAGCAACTTATCGTCGGGATCACGGAAGAGTTTTCGTGAGGTTTCGGAGTAAATATTGTCGGACTGTTTTTTCGTTTCGCTTGTTTGTTCACCGGAAGTAAAATCCTCCGGCTTGCCCATCGCTTCCATTATCATCTCAATCTCTTTTTGAGTGATTACCTGGTTAGGCGTTGTCTGAGAACCTTGCAGCATTTCTGCTACCCGGGCTTCGATGTCCTGCATAATTTCATCTCGACCTTCGGTGGTTCCCAAAGAACGACGGATATTATCGAGATAGCTTTTAAAGATCTCGTAGGCATTTTCATCCAGGTGGAAATTGATTCCACCAATATTTGCGGTGATGGTCTTATTCATGATGGTTGTTTGTTTTTGTGGTGAGGTTTACCGATTCTACTAACTCGTTCCAGGTAGTTTGCAAAGCGCTTAAGAATTGTCGCCCTTCATCGGTCAGCGAATAATATTTACGAGGCGGGCCTGACTTACTTTCCTCCCACCGGTACTGAAGCAATCCAGCATTCTTTAATCGTGTCAGCAACGGATACAATGTTCCTTCCACCACAATCAGCCGGGATGATTTCATTTCCGCGATGATGTCAGATGGGTACACTTCGTTTTTGGACAGTATGGAAAGAATGCAGAATTCCAGAACGCCCTTTCGCATTTGGGCTTGTACATTTTCAAGGTTGCTGCTCATTCTGTTATTAATTGGTTATGCAAATATATATGCATCAAATACTACTTTGCAATACATAGTACTAAATAAATAGATATAATATTGATTATCAATCTAATTAATTTAGTATGAAAAAGGTTGTCAACGAAAAAACCCCGTCAATCGACGGGGTTTAAGTAAACTCTGTTGAGCTTAAATTACTTTTTACCTTTAATCTCGAGCAGTTCCAAATCAAAGATTAATGTTGAATTTGGAGTGATTGGACCTTGGCCACGATCACCGTATGCTAGATCGGCAGGGATGTATAAACGATACTTCGAACCAACGCTCATCAGCTGTAGTGCTTCTGTCCATCCTTTTATCACCTGCCCT
>JBEGUX010000194.1:0-7540 GCA_041178685.1 Bacteroidota bacterium | reverse complement strand
AACCCGAATACAGCTCAACAGTACTACAACTACATGCGTGGTATCTGGAAAGATGGTTCTCCGCTGGTCTATGGTGGAAACGGTTACCAAACTGCCGGTGCCGATAGTTGCGAATTCATGTTCCCGGGCGATACCGACCCTAATGGCTGGGGTACACGCGGAGTTCCTCTGAATTCTCTATTCCCATGGTCGGAGACGGAGCCAACTCCTGGTGGAACACCAAATACGCCTGACGACCGTCGTTTTTTGCAGTCTGCAGGTCCGTTTACCTTATTGCCTGGAGCGGTCAACTACATCACCACCGGTGTTGTTTGGGCCCGTTCAACTTCCGGCGGTCCGTTGGCATCTGTTAAATTGGTTCGCCTCGCCGACGACAAAGCTCAGCTGCTCTTTAATAGTTGCTTTAAAGTTGTAGATGGTCCTGATGCTCCGGATTTGACCATTCGTGAATTGGACAAAGAGTTGATTTTCTCTATCGTCAATCCGAGCTCTTCCAACAATTTCCGCGAAGAATACAGTGAGGAAGATTTGGAAGCACAAGCTGCAGGAAATGCTAACTCCCGTTTCGTCTTTGAAGGTTACAAGGTTTATCAGGTGAAAGACGCTTCTGTATCGCCTACTGAATTAAATGATGCAGATAAAGCTCGTCTGATTTTCCAGTGTGATGTGAAAAATGGTGTTGCACAAATTGTAAATCAGTATTTTGAACCGCAATTGAATGCCATTGTTTCTCAGGAAGAGGTCGTTGGAGAGGATAAAGGTCTTCGTCACACATTCCGTATATCCACGGATGCTTTCGCTTCTGCTGATCCAAATTTGATCAACCATCAGACCTATTACTTTATGGCGATTGCTTATGCGTACAATCCTGATCAGGCAACATTCGATCCGTATGTTGAAGGTTTAGGTAAGCCTTACCTGAAAGGTCGTCGTAACTCAGCAGGCGGTGCTATCAATGTATACACGGCAATTCCTCACATTTCTTCAGTAGAGGCTGAAGGTCTTGTGCTGAATACTGTTTATGGTGATGGTCCTCAGATCCAGCGCATCAGCGGAATCGGTAATGGATATAACCTGGGCTCTGATCGTAAGAGCCTTGATATCTCCCAAGAGCAGGTTGATGAAGTGCTTTTCAATGCCATTAATCCAACCAACGCTATTCAATATCCGATTTACGAACGCGCTGGCGGTCCTGTAGATATTCGTGTATTCGATCCGGTGAAGGTGGTTCCTGGTTACTATGAACTGTGGTTGGATGATACTGCACAAGCTACCGGACGCTGGTACTTGAAAGATATGAATACAGGAGTCACAACGACATCCGAGAAAACACTTGAATTCCCTTACGACCAACTCTTCCCTGACTATGGTTTCTATGTTAGTATGAACCAGGTGTTTGGTCCGGGTGAGTATCAAGCCGGAGGAAACGGTTTCATTGAAGCAACTAAAACGTATTCAGATAACAATGCTCAGTGGCTTACCGGCGTTCCTGATCTAGACAACTTCCCGCAGTTCAACTGGATTCGTGCAGGTACAGCGACAACTCCTGATCCTGATTATGCAGGAATTGATAACTCGCAGTTTTATGAAAAAGTGCTGGGCGGAACATGGTCTCCATTTAAATTGGTAGCAACCACATCTTCCGGCGACCGTATCGCTCCGGCTCCGGCCTGGGATGGTGCCGGCGCTATCGCTAAAGATTCTATTTCTTATTTGTGCGGAGTAGACGTTATTCTAACGAGTGATAAGTCGAAGTGGAGCCGCTGCGTTGTTTTTGAGACATGTAACGAGAGAACACTAGCGCAAGGTGGACAATACAAGAACCTCATCCGTAAGCATCCTTCCTTGAACCTTGATGGTACATATAGCACCACTGATTCCGGCTTCAGCTGGTTCCCAGGTTATGCTATCAATGTGGAGACAGGTGAGCGCTTAAATATTGCTTTCGGTGAGGATAGCTACTTAAGTACTCAGAATGGATTCATCGGTGAAACCGGTGCAGATATGATCTACAATCCAACATCTACACTCTTCAATGATACTGGTCGCGTTATCGCCGGAGGCAAACATTTCATCTATGTCTTCGGTAATAAGCGTTCATTGAAATATCCAGCCACCGCTGATACAGTTACAACTGCCGGTACTTATTACGGACCTGCGTACGATGGTTGTCAGTGGATTTACAATCGCTTGTGGCCACTTTCTAATACGGTGACCAATGCACAAAAGAAAGCGATCACTCAAACCTGGAAAGATTGTATGTGGGTTTCTTGTTCTTACACATCAACCGGCCAAACAGTATTGGCTTCCGATGTGAAAGTTCGTTTGCGCGTAGCTAAACCTTATCGCCTCTATCAGGGAACAGGTACAGACAATACATACAACTATCTTCCGTACTATCGTTTCTCAACGAATGACTTGACGGCAAAAGTGAAACAAACAGATGTCGCAAAGAACGCATTGAGTTTGATCAATATTGTTCCAAATCCGTACTACGCTTACTCTTCTTACGAGCAGAATCAGCTGGATAGCCGTGTAAAGATTACTAACCTGCCTTCGAAGTGTACCATCTCCATTTATACCGCGAGTGGAATCTTGGTTCGCCGTTTGAAACGTGATGCAGGATTCGATAATACCGGTGGTTCAATTTACCCTGAACTTAATCTGGAATCTTCTGCAGACTGGGATTTGAAAAATACAGAGAACGTTCCAATCGCTAGTGGTATTTACTTGATTCATATTGATGCACCGGGTATCGGTGAACGCACCTTGAAATGGTTTGGCGTGTTCCGTCCGATCGATTTGGATACCTTCTAATACGACCACGAAAACTCGGAATCAACCTCAGAAAGCTAAGACTATGAAAAATCGCTATATCGGAAAATTCGCAACGGCCGTTTTGATAGGAACTATCCTGTCCGGTTCATTTGCTTTTGCCGGAAACCCTGATCGTGTTGGTCAGGCCGGAGCTACCGAATTGCTCATCAACCCTTGGTCACGTTCCTCCGGTTGGGCACACGCCAATGCCGGCGGTGTTCGTGGACTGGAAGCAACATTCCTCAACGTGGCCGGAATCGCGCACACCAAAAAGACGGAAGTCGGTTTTGCAAACACGTCCTACCTTCGTGGAAGTGATATCAGCATAAACTCCTTCGGCCTGACTCAGAAAGTAGGCGAGTCCGGTGTATTAGGACTCTCCATCATGTCCATGGCCTTCGGCGAGATTGATGTGACTACCACATCGTTGCCCGAGGGCGGCATCGGAACTTTCAAGCCGCAATTCATCAACATCGGTATCTCCTATGCTAAGGTGTTCTCTAATTCCATCTACGGTGGCTTTACTGTTCGTATTATCGATCAAAGTATTTCAAACGTTGGAGCACGCGGTGTTGCTGTAGATGCCGGAATTCAATATGTAACCGGAACAAATGATGATCGTGATAACGTACGCTTTGGTATTTCCCTCAGAAACGTTGGTACACCAATGAAGTTCGGCGGTGATGGTCTTTCTACTCGCTTGACAGCACCTACCGGTGGTTATCAGTTAACGGTGGAGCAACGTACCGAAGGATTTGAAATCCCTTCACTCCTCAATATCGGTGCTTCTTACGATTTCCGTCCGGCAGAAAATCACCGTATTACAGCAGCAGCAACGTACACATCCAATTCTTTCAGTTACGATCAGACCTCCGTTGGTTTGGAATACGCCTTCAACGAAATGTTCATGCTGCGCGGTGGATTCATGTATGAGAAAAACATTTTTGACGATGTGAATCGCTTGACGGCTTATACCGGTCCATGTGGCGGAGTTACCGTGGAGGTTCCACTGGGCAAATCGGGTAAGAAATTTGGCATTGACTATTCAATTCGTTTCAGCAATCCGTTTGACAATACCCATACCTTCGGAGCAAAGCTTACACTGTAATTTAAAGTCTTATTCTTTCGAAAGCGAACAAGATCCCTCCAAGGGTCTTGTTTCGTTTTTTACTAACTGACACTAAAACATTCGGCGCGTAGGTGCCGAAACAACCAAAACAATTTCTTAGTAATAAATTTGAAAGGGGGCTAACCTTTCATTTAGTTTAATTGATCATGACAGCTCAGTATTTTACCCCTGATGGCCTGAAAAAAATTCAGGATGAATTGAACCAGTTAAAGAACGTTGAACGTCCAAAAATCTCTCAGCAGATTGCGGAGGCACGCGATAAAGGCGATCTTTCGGAGAACGCCGAATATGATGCTGCAAAAGATGCGCAAGGTTTATTGGAGCTTCGTATTTCCAAGCTGGAGGATGTGATTGCTAATGCACGTCTGATTGACGATTCTAAATTAGACACTTCACGCGTCTCTGTGCTGTGTAAAGTACGCATCAAGAATAAGAAATCCGGACAGGAGCTTTCATATACTTTAGTGGCCGAGAGCGAAGCTGATCTTAAATCCGGAAAAATCTCCGTTACCAGTCCGATAGGTAAAGGATTGTTGGGTAAAAAAGTGGGCGACTCCGCAGAGATTGAAGTGCCAAACGGAAAGATTGAATTTGAGGTGATGGAGATCTCGCGATAAAATTGATGCACGGAATTAGCTGAACAAACTCATTAAGCTCGATGGCTTCCATATTTACTCGGATAATTAATGGTGAAATCCCTGCCTACAAAGTGGCAGAAGATGAGCACTACCTCGCTTTTTTGGATATCAGCCCGCTTGCTAAAGGACATACGCTTGTTATTCCGAAGCACGAGGTAGATTACATCTTCGACATTGCTTCAGAAGAATATGCCGGCCTTTGGAGTTTCGCGCAGCGCGTTGCGGGTGCTTTGAAAGCTGCCGTCCCTTGCCGCCGTATTGGTGTTGCAGTGATCGGATTAGAAGTTCCACACGCGCACATTCATCTGATTCCTATGAATCATGTAAGCGATATGAACTTTGCTAATCCTAAATTGTCGCTTCCGAAAGAGGTGATGGAAGAGGTTTGTGAAAAAATCAAACTTCATTTTGCCTGAACCCGTCCCGGGTTGTCAGCGATAAAAGAACTCCAGTCTTTCGACTTCTTTTTGGTTCCTGTTGCCTTTTTCTTGCTGCTGTCTTTGCCATTTTCAGCCGTGGTGTAACCACTGCCTTTTGCTTGAAAATAATGGCACACCGCAGCTGCTAAACCATCTGTGGCATCCAGAAATTCGGGTGTTTCCTTGAACTTTAACATGCGCTCCAGCATCAACGCTACTTGCTCTTTGGATGCATTACCGTTGCCCGTAATGCTTTGCTTGATACGCTTTGGGGAATATTCAAAGATGGGCAGCTCGCGCGTCAATCCCGCAGCCATAGCTACTCCCTGCGCTCGTCCCAACTTCAGCATCGATTGAACGTTTTTGCCAAAGAATGGAGCTTCAATGGATAACTCATCCGGCGTATAAGTGTCGATCAATTCGATAGTCTTCTCAAATATCTGTTTTAACCGTAGAAAATGATCGTCAGTTTTATTTAAACGGAGTCCTCCCAACGTAATAACAGTAAGCCGGCTTCCCCGGACGCCAATGATTCCGAAGCCCATGACTTGTGTGCCGGGATCGATACCAAGAATGATGCGTTCGTAGACGGTCTCCATGCAGGTTGGTGTGCCTTGCTAATTTTGGTAATATTGCTTCAGCACGATGATGTCCCAAAATACGCAAAAGAATCGCAATCGCTGGAGCCTTTTCCTGAAATGGGCAATTGCGCTGTTTGCGTTGGCATTTATCTATTTCCAACTACGAAATTCCTCACGCCAAGATTGGTGGTCGGCGGCACTTTTGGCGTTTGAAGAAGGTGGTCATCTGAACTATTTTTTTTCGGCTGCAACTTTACTCCTCGTCAACCTGTCGCTGGAAGCTATTAAATGGAGAGTGGCATTAGCGCCGGTCGAAGATGTCCGTTTTTCGTTTGCTTTACGCGCTGTTTTCAGCGGACTTACTGTAAGTGTTTTCACGCCCAATCGTATTGGAGAGTACGCTGGACGAGTTTTTGTCTTGCAAAAGGCCGACAGAATTACAGCCATTTTACTTACGGTTATTGCAAGTTTTAGTCAGTTGGTGGTCACAGTCATAGCCGGAACAATAGCTGCATTTCATTTTTCAATGGAACAAGCCTCTGAATGGATGGCTCTTCCGTTTTTGGTGTTGTTGCCAGTAATTTCGTTGGTAGTTATCCTGTTTTTTATTCGGATAAAATGGTTTAAATCACTTTTGATTCGAATCCCTTTCCCTTCAAATTGGAAAAACTATTTCGTCGCATTCGAAATGTTAGGACTATCATCTCTACTACGCATTTTACTTTTTGCAGCATTACGTTATGTCGTTTTTACATTTCAATTTTACCTTCTATTGTGTTTTTTCGGCGTGGAGATCAGTTACATTAACGCGTTGACATGCATCGCTCTGGTATACCTTGCTATGCAAGTAGTGCCAACAATTACAATCACAGAATTAGGTGTTCGCGGAAGTCTGGCCATTGCATTTTTTTCTGTCTATACCGATGCTTTGGAGGAGGTGGTATTCGCTTCATCATTGCTATGGTTGATTAATCTTATTCTTCCTGCGTTAATAGGATGTCTTTTTGTATTCAAGTTTAATTTCTTTCGTAAAACTGCTGAATGATATCCGGGTTGTTTCTGTTATCGGTAGTTTTGCTGTATTCGGCAATCTTGCTCTGGTGCCTTGCGGCGTGGAAAAAAGGTCGAAAAGAGTATTCTCCACTTCAAAAGGAAGCGGAATCAATTTCCGTTCTAATTCCGGCTCGCAATGAAAGCAGTAGAATTCTCCATACACTTTCATTCTTTTCGAGAGTTGATATTTCTTCAACCGACGTGGAGATTATCGTAATAGATGACCAATCGGAAGATGGAACCGTAGCTTTGGTTAGGCAGTTTATCGCCGATCATCCTTCAGTGAATTTAAAATTGATTGAATCGCGGGTGACGAGTGGAAAAAAGCAGGCGATAGAATTAGGAGTCCAAGCTGCAATAAATAAAATCATCGTCACCACCGATGCAGATGTTCAGCTTCAACCAAATTGGTTGAAAGAATTAATTGGTGCCTTGCAACCCGCCGGATTGGTGTGCGGTCCTGTACTGCTGAAAAATACTGAGCGAAGATCTTTCGTGGGGAATATCGTTGCCCTCGAGTCGCTGGGACTGGCTGTTATTTCTGCTTCTGGGATTGTGCAACACACTCCGTTCTTTTGTAACGGCGCCAATATGGCTTTCTACAAAGAGGATTTTATTCGATTGGGCGGCTACCGTGATACTGCGAATGAAATGACAGGTGATGACACTTCGTTGTTGCTAAAATATCCGCCGGAAAAAGTATCTTTTGCCTTTCAGTCGGATGCTGTTGTCATTGCTGAACCGACAGTTTCGTTATCGGATTTTATCCGGCAGCGGCAACGCTGGGCATCTAAAGTCCCAACTACATTAACACGATCAACGCTGATTTTCGCAGTTATAGCCTGGATGGCTCACGTTATGTTGCTATGGTCAACAATAGCGTGCATTTTTTTTCAATTCCAT
>JBEGUX010000193.1:0-3497 GCA_041178685.1 Bacteroidota bacterium | reverse complement strand
CCTTCACCGATGTAGCCGCCACATATTCCGTTGCATTCTACAGTTGGACGAATGCCGGTACGCTCCAAGGTGCTGTATCCTGCTTCGCCACGAACATCGTTTACATTCAAATCTTTTTTATAATCGTCAAGACTGAAAGGCGTTCGTGCCATTTCTTCGCGTTCTGCTTTCGAAAGCTCGAGTACTTTATCGTAAAACTCCGGAATAGTGATGTGTTGATTTTCGTCTTTCAACGAAGCAATCATTTCGCACAGCGCTTGAATTGGATTAGCCACTGCACCACCGTACACTCCCGAATGCAAGTCGCGGTTAGGCCCTGTAACTTCCACCTCCACATAGCTCAGGCCGCGTAGGCCGGATTCCAGCGATGGAATGTCATTGGCAATGATGGAAGTATCGGAAATGAGAATGACATCTCCTTTCAAACGGTGTTTGTTGGCCATGATCCAAGGTCCTAGATGACTGGATCCACATTCTTCTTCACCTTCAATCATGAAACGAACATTACAAGTGAGAGCGTTGTTTTTCATCATCGTTTCAAAGGCTTTGATGTGCATATACATCTGGCCTTTATCATCACACGAGCCGCGAGCATAAATTTTCCCGTCACGTACAGTAGGTTCAAAAGGAGGTGTTGTCCATAATTCGAATGGATCAGCAGGCTGCACATCGTAGTGTCCGTAAACGATAACGGTAGGTAATGCAGGATCAATGATCTTGTCCCCGTAAACAATCGGATGTCCGTTGGTAGGGCAAACCTCCACATTATCTGCACCTGCCTCTATCAATTTATTTTTGATGAATTCAGCAGCTCGAGCAACATCTGAAGCGTATTTACTGTCTGCACTCACTGAAGGAATGCGTAAGAGATCAAAAAGTTCGTCCAAAAAGCGCTGCTCGTTGGATGCGATGTATGAATTTATTTTTTCCATAAACCAGAATTTGAGCCGTAAAGATAGCGTATTAATCTTTTGTATAAACTCTTAAAACGCTACTTTTGGAGAGTTATAGAGGCCAAAATGGTAATTCTAATCGGCACTAGTGTGATTCGGTCCTTCTAATTAACCGTCTTCAATTAATCTGCTAATCAAATGTTATCGTTAGTACTGGGTTTTTTCCTTTTGTCAAACGGTGTCGACAGCATTTCTTCCAAAGAGGCAGAAAAGGATCTTCCTGAAGTTGTAATTTCCGTTAATCGTGTTGAGCAAAACAGGATGGATTTACCGCAGGAGATTATTAGCGTTACTGAAAAGCAAATTGAACGTGGCAATATGCCAACTACTGCAGAGGTTTTGCAGTCCGGCGGACAAGTGTTTGTTCAGAAAAGTCAACAAGGAGGTGGTAGTCCGGTGTTACGAGGGTTTGAAGCCAGCCGTATTCAACTTGTCATTGATGACGTCCGTTTGAATAATCTCATTTATCGCTCCGGGCACCTCCAAAATATAATTACTATTGATCCTGCAGTTTTATCTCGTGTCGAGGTGGTAAACGGGCCATCATCCACCATCTACGGAAGTGATGCGCTTGGTGGAGTCATCCATATGCGTACAAAGAACCCTGTTTTTTCTACTGATAGTTTTCAGTTTTACGGTTCCGCTTTTTTACGGCATGCTACAGCTACTAACGAGCAGTCAGGGCATATTCAATTGAACACAGCGGGTCGAAAATGGGCTGCTTTCTCATCCATTACATTCAGTGATTTTGGAGATGTAATAATGGGAAAAAAGGCTGGGTCATTAGATTCCTTATGGGGTCAGCGATATTTTTATGTGGACCGGATAAATGATAAGGACACAATGGTTAAGAATGATGATGAATTCGTGCAGCGATTCAGTGGCTATCGTCAAATAGATTTCATCCAGCGAGTTTCTTACCGCGACAACCATGATGCTATACACAGTGTTAATTTACAATTCAGCACATCTTCCGATATTCCACGTTACGATCGATTGACAGATAAGAATGCCGGCGGTTTACGTTTTGCTGAATGGAACTATGGTCCGCAGCAGCGGTTATTAGCAGCTTATTATTATGATCGTCAATTGAAGCATTCTTTTTTTGATCGTATGAAAGCAGTTGTGAGCTATCAGTATGTTGTCGAAAGTAGACATACCAGAATATTCGGTTCAGCCATTCAATCCAATAGAACTGAATTTGTAAATGTTGGTGGCTATACGGTATTTTTGGATCGAGAACGTGATAAACACGCTATCCGTATTGGCATTGATGGTCAATGGAGTTCGGTTAACTCTTTTGCAGTAGCCAAAAATATTTTGACAAATGCAGAAGGGCCGGAAAGTACACGATATCCTGACGGTGGAAACACTATGGGTAATCATGCGGCCTATCTGTCGCACACCTGGAATTTAAATAATAAACTGGTGGTCCATGATGGAATCCGCTTAACGTATACATCGCTCCATTCGCTTTTTTCGGATACTATTTTTTTTCAGTTTCCATTCTCCAGCGTAACACAACGCAACTTGAATGCTTCCGGAAACCTTGGGTTGGTATGGAGGCCAACTGAAAAGTTGAAATTATCGGTGCTGGGATCTACCGGTTTTCGTATGCCGAATGTGGATGATCTGGCAAAAGTATTCGACTCCTCGCCGGGCATTGTTATCGTACCAAATCCCAAACTCGGTCCTGAGCGAGTATGGTCTGGCGAAGCAGGTATAACTTTTAATATGACTGACAAGTTGCGCTGGGAGAATAACGGCTATTACTCTTTGTTCACTAATGCGATTGTTACTGATCGTTTTCAGTACAATGGTAGCGATAGTATTTTTTACGACGGAACCTACAGCGCGGTCTATGCAAATCAGAATAAGCGTCGTGCATTTATTACCGGCTATTCTACATCTGTAGAGGCAGAGCTTTCGGATCGCTTACATTTTGTTGCTTCGATCACGTATACATACGGCAGAATTTTAGCTGATACCGGAAATACTCCGTTGGATCATATTCCTCCGATTTTTGGTCGCGTATCCATACGGTATATCTGGAATTCATTAGAGGCGGAATTATTTTCCTTGTTCAACAGCAGTAAAAAGCTTGATGATTATTACCTCAATGGTGAGGATAATGAGCAATATGCTACAGCAATGGGAATGCCTTCCTGGCAAACGATGAATTTCCGCTGCAGCTGGGCGGGATGGAAACCCGTTACACTGCAGTTGGGTATTGATAATATTATGGATATCAATTACCGGACGTTCTCGTCTGGTATTCAAGCACCCGGAAGAAACTTCATCGTTTCAGGTCGAGTGAATTTTTAGTAAATAAATTTATAGCAACACCTTGCCGTCCATTTCGGCGGGAGCAGGGATGGATAACAGGGCAAGAATCGTCGGTGCGATATCGGCCAGTCTTCCATCATTTATTTGTTGATGGTCTTTGTCTATTAAAATAATCGGAACAGGATTGGTGGTGTGCGCGGTGTTGGGACTTCCGTCGGAATTAATCATGAAGTCAGCATTACCATGATCCGCAGTGAT
>JBEGUX010000192.1:0-4538 GCA_041178685.1 Bacteroidota bacterium | reverse complement strand
TTCCATTGCCTGCGCAAAGATCCCGGAGCAATGGCGATCTGATCATCGGATGTTCCGAAAACACTACGCACATTCACCCAATCGGAATTGTTGCTTATATAGGAATTCATTCGTTTCGCCGGGTCCTCACTCAATTTTGGCATCCTCGCCCTCACCGGAAGTCCGTATTCCTTGCGATCATCCCTATCGGTGAGCTCGTATCCGTCCTGATAGCCGATCTGCGGCAGTATATCCGAATTATTGAAGAATGTCCCGTTATCGACAATCGAAGTGACGCTGACTTCATTTTCTATGCCTTCCGGAAAGTAGCGCATGGACATCGACATCTCCATTGAATCTCCGGGCATTAATGGTTCCGCCAAACGGTACATTGCAAAACCCACTACGGTATCATTCACCAGGAGTTTAGCACCGGGCAGCTGTATTTGGCTTTTGTAAGTCGTAGAATAAGTAAAGAATAGTGTATCAATCGCAGCGGAGCCCTTGTTTTTCATCTGCTGAATACAGGAAACTTCAAGTCCACGTTTCTCGGGGTAAAGCTCTATACGGTAATCTAGTGCTGTGATGCGGGGCTGGTTTCTCCCCTCATATTGCTTGTAAAGTTTTTCATAATCCGCCGACTGTTTCTGGCTCTCATCGGATGATTTGAAGGTGTTGAGGACTTTCGTATTGTAAAACAACCAACCACCGAAAATCAACCAGACAGAAACAAGAATCAGGAATACTCTTCGAACAGCACCAGCACGCTTCCAGGCTATGCGGGATCGAATTCGGAATGTAAACTCACGACCTCTTACCCAAAACATTAATGCGATAATGGTTAGCACACTTCCCGCCAGCAGCCAATATATCTTAAATGACATCTTACCATAGATAAAAGGTCCGAATGCATTCATATCCGAATAGGTAAGGCCGGGAGTAGCACCGTAGATGAAGAGTTTACTGCTGACATCAAACACCGGCCAGATAAAAGAATTAGCTATCAGAACAGCTATAAAAAGAAAATAACCGATATAGCGATTATTGACAACGGAATGGATGAAAATGCTGAGGATGATGAGACTTAGAAAACTGAGGCCATCGGAAAAGATGAGCTGTACAAAATATAACTCCAGACGCAGATCGGAAAATCCATTCAGCAATTGGGTGACGATTCCAAGAATCGCACCGATGAATAGCAAAACCAGCACTGCTATGTACATAGCGAGCGTTTTTGAAACTACCGGCAGCCAGTCGGGATACGGCAGCGCATCGTAGATATCATGCACTTTTGATTCACGCTCCTTCCATACGATAGCGCCCGAATAAAAGGTAATCACTGCCACGATGAACACATAAAGCGAACCCTGGATAATATCGAGAATATTGTAGGTTACGGGGAATGCTGTCAAACCATAACCCTGATCTGTCGCAAAAGTCATGGATGCCATGAGGTTAATGGCAGCAAAGACCATGATTACCACAAAAGCCACATTCTTTACGATGGAGATACTTTCGATCCGTACCTGACCGATAAGCTGACGGATGCTCCAAGAAGTCGTGAACTCCGGTTTCACTGTTGTCAGTGCGCCCCACATACGCGTGGGTGTGCCGGATTCTTCGGAAGGCTTTTGTTTTCCTGCCCTTGCTTTCTCAGAGAAGCTGAATCGCTTCCAGATGAACGCAAAAACTGCTGCGCCCACCGCCATCCATATTATACGATTCCAGAGCATCAAGCCCTCAAAACCTACAGTAAGCGTATTTCGATCATCCACTGTCCAGTACTTGGTATAGACGGAAAACGTGCGAAGCGCGAAAGGATCCAACAATGCGCCCACGAACTCATTTTCGATGTCACTAATGAGAGTCTGTGAGATACTGTAGCCTACAAGAAGCGCGATGCTGCCAATAAATGAAACAAGTGTACTTCTGGTAATGGCGGCTATGCCGAAAATGATGGAACCGGCAAACAGCAAATTGGGCACTACGAACACTACAATACCATTGATGTGCGATTGCCAAGAGGTCGGACCTATACGTTCGGCATCCATCCATGGCATCATGCTGCCAATCAGACTGCCGACAGTAACGCCAAGAAATGGAATTACACTTATTACAATGGCTCCCGTAAAACGGGCAAGCAGGAAATCACGCTTCCTCAGCGGTGTGGAGAAAAAGATCTGGCTCGTTTTTTCACTGAAGTCACGTGCTGCAGCACTGTTGAGGAACGTCGTGATCATTAGAAGACTGAGCAAACAGAAAAATGCGTAATAATTCTGTACAACGTAGGGTGCATTCTTCAGCACATTACCTATGCCGCCACCAATGGTGATGTCATCAGATGCAGTAGCACCAAAAACAAGAAGAGCATTTACTAAAAAGAAAACATATACAACGGGCTGACGGAGCCAGTAGCGTAGTTCGAACCGGAATAGATACAGAAACATAATGCCTACTTTATGCCCCAACGGCTTTATTGAGTCCTTTTATATAAGTGAAGAATACATCTTCGAGGTCCGCATCCACCTGACGGAAGCCCTCGGCAGGAACCTGGTCGCTGAACACATGTAGCACCGGCTGACCGGCTACCATGCGGGTTGAAATCACCGGCAGCCTGGAAGTCAATTCCTGCACCTCGTTCTTCGGTACCGCGCTGCTCCAAATTCTGTTGCGCATACCGGAGAGTGCTTCGGCAGGACTTCCTGCAAAAAGGACCCTACCTTTGTCGATGATAGCCATCTGGGGGCAAAGCTCTTTCACATCTTCGACAATGTGAGTACTGAGGATGACAATGACTTGCTCCCCGATCTCGGACAACAAATTATAAAAGCGGTTGCGCTCGCCCGGATCAAGGCCGGCGGTCGGCTCATCGACAATAATGAGCTGTGGATCGCCGATCAAAGCCTGAGCGATTCCGAAGCGCTGCTTCATCCCTCCTGAAAATCCGCCAAGGGCTTTCTTTCGCACGTCCCAAAGATTGACTCGCTTTAGCAACTCTTCAACCATCACTTTTCGTTCGTTACGTATTCCTTTGAGCACTGCGATATGATCGAGCATATCATAAGCACTGATCTTCGGATAGACACCGAATTCCTGCGGAAGATATCCAAGCCGGCGGCGCACTTCCATTTTATCATGAAGCACATCGAGCTCACCGAGACGGATGCTGCCGCTATCGGCCTCCTGCAGCGTAGCGACGGTACGCATCAGCGTTGACTTTCCAGCTCCATTCGGACCGAGCAGGCCGAACATGCCGCGTGGAATGGTAAGCGTTACATCGTCAAGTGCCTTTACACCATTAGCATACGTTTTGGAGAGATGTTGAATTTGAAGTTCCATAGTTAAGATTTGAGCAGTTTTTATAATAAAAGCATTTTACTGAAGGATGTAATCCAATCAAAAATAAGACGATCATATAGCGCAATTGTTACAACAGCGAATGACCGGTTAAACATTTAAATTTCCTCGGCATGCAAATATTAAAATCCCCATCGCATTACATCCAATCCGATTGCATATCCATACATCTGTCCGCTATCACTTCTATACATCCTGATCTTATTACACGCTTTGCCTAAATTGACAGGAGTCCATGTATTTCCTCCGTCCTTGGTTTCGTAGCCGGAACTCATGGTACCGACAAAACCGTGGTATTCGTCAATAAATCCAATGCCGAATTCTCTTGCCCCTGCATCTTCTACCAAATTGATTTCCTGCCATGTATTTCCACCATCAGTTGTTTTTGCCACCCGTTGCTGTTTGACAGTCGTATCCGGGTTGTAAGATTGTATGGTTACGTAACCAACTTTTTCCGATGGAAACGACACCTTCCAAGTGGTCTCGAACGGGCGTATGGATTGGTAAACTTTTTTCCAGGTTTTTCCGCCGTCAGTAGTTTTTAATATCAGTGCATTGCTTTTTTCGATATCCTCATCTGTTGCCGCACAGGCAAAACCAGTGGTCTTATCTAGCATCTTAATATCAAAAAGCATTTTGCACTCCTCATTCATACTACTAGAAACCCAGTTAGCTCCGCCATCATGTGATACCATCATATTGGCTGGCGAACCTACGCGGCCAACTGCATAAAAATGAATTTTGTAATCTATCTTTCCGTGATTGATGAATTGTTCTTTCACAATGTCTATTGCGCAAAGTCCTTTCACATATGATCCGCTGTAATTCACAGGGTTCCACGTCTTGCCGCCGTCCACGGTTCCGTATAATGGAATAGTGTCTGTAACATTGGGGAAATAATCTACTCCTACAGTTCCTGCAAAACCACGCAGACTGTCAGCGAATGCAATACACCGGAAGAACGTCCCTTTCTTCTCCAATTGCTTTTCCCAGGTAACACCGGCATCTTTGGTGTGATAAATATTTCCATAACCGTTAACATACCATCCTTCCTTCTCATTGATGAAGGCGATATCGTCTTGCTTGCCTGGATAGCGTTCCGTGTTCAACTTCTGCCAACTCTTTTCTGCCGTCTTATTTCGCTGCGAATTACTGACGACTGTATTACTCCACGTCACTGCCGACTGTCCAACTTCAGAATT